>DASYSH010000082.1:0-4940 GCA_036003525.1 Gemmatimonadaceae bacterium
CGTCGCGGCAGTTCGGAAATCGCTGTTTCTCGTCATCTTTCTCGGCGCCGTGATCCTCGCTGAGGCGACGAAGAACTTCATGGTCCTCGTGTACACCGAACTCGCCACGGCTGGCGGCGTCGCGGTCGTCACCGTGCATGCCGCACACCAATCGCTGCCGGATCCACCTGATTCCACGCGGGCCGCGCACGCGCTCCGATCACCGGAAATGTGGGATCGATATGTGAGCGGATATCGGGAGGGGATGGAATTGCGGCGCGAGTCCGCCGTGAAGGAGGGATACGTCGCCACGGGCGTCACCGTGTTGGCGGCGGGGCTGACTTATCTGCTCTTCCAGTTGATGAAAGGAATCTTCACGCACATCAGCTGACTGGACCGCCCTCCCACCACCTCCCGTCGAGCTTCAGCAGTTCGTCGACTTTCTCATCGCTCGGCGAGCCGCGCTCGATGAGCAGCTTCACGATCGCGGGCCACCCCCGCTTTGCGGCGAAGTAAATCGGCAGCGTCCCGCGCGCGATTCCGAAATAGCCGTCGCCCTCGGCGAACGGCGCCGTTGCGCTGACGCCGAGGTCGAGCAGGGCGCGGACCCCCTCGAGATTCCCATTCCCCGCGAAGCGGGCGAGCAGGGTGCCGCCGCGCGCGAGCAGGTCTGAAAGAAGGGACGGATTCTGCGAAATGATTTCGCGCACGCGCGCCGTATCGTCATTCGCGCACGCCGCGATGAGTGCGTTCACGCCGTCGAGCGCGACCGGTATGCCGCGCGACTTGAATTCGGCGAGTACATCCGCGCGCCCTTCGACGGCGGCGCGCGCAACGGCGGTGAGGCCGCCGGATTCGAGCTGCGGATCGGCGCCGTGATCGAGCAGCATCTTGATGACGACGAGCGCGTTGCCCCGCGCGAGCGCGTGATGCAGCGCGCGCCATCCGCGCTCGCGCGCGCCCTCGGCGGGCGCGCCATGATCGAGCAGATAGCGCACGCCCTCGTGATCGTGCCAGTCGATTTTGCGAATGAGCATCGTGCCAAGACTTTCCGGCGTCAGCTTTCCAGTCTCCACGAGCAGATGCAAAACACGATTGTCGCCCGTCTCCGGCGAATGATATGAGACCTCGCCGTCGTTCGGATCCGCACCTCGCTCGAGCAGCAGGCGCGTCAACTCGGGATTGTGCGCGACACCGGCCGCGCCGTACATCGCCGATTCATATTCGGGGAAATCGCCGGTCGTCCAGAACCCGGTATTCGGATTCGCGCCCGCGTCGAGCAGCGCCGTCGCCGCGCGCACGAACGCCGGCGTGCGACCGGGTTCGAGCCGCAAGTATTTCGAAAGCCCCAAATAATTCAGCGCGTCTGCATTGTACGGCCCCGATCGCGCCTGCACGCACGAACGGTCCGCCGCAATAAACCCGCGCACCGATTCGTCGTCCCCCACGATCGCCGCGCAGTGAATATCCGCCCGCGCTATCTCCGGATGCGCCGCAAGAATTTCCCGCGCTTTGTCGAGCGACCCATGCCAGATCGCCTCTCGAATAAACTCCTCACGGCCCACCGATATTCCCCCCTCACTCCTCACTGATCTTCCTCCTCACCCCTCACTGATCTTCCCCCTCACCCCTCATCGTGCTTAACCCTACCTCGCATACCGAGCCCACATCACCCGACCAAACTGTTTTTCTCCCGGACTCCACTGCAAACCGTTCACCTGAATCGTCGTCTCATCCACTTCGATCAAGTTGATCGATCCCGGCCCTCCGCCGCGAACCCGAGTCGTCAGCGTACTCGCGCAGGCCACGACCATTCCCTTTCCGTCCACTTCCAGCCGCTCGACATCCGCCTGATGATCGTGCCCGTTCAGCACCAGTTCCGCGCCGGCCCGCGCGGCATCTGTTATACCCCGCGCCCGGCTCGCGAGCCCCCACCGGTTCGAGATCTCGCCCCTCAGCAGGTTGTGATGAAACACCAGCACCCGAAGATCCCCGGCCGGCGCCGCCTGAAACTCGCGCTTCGCCCTCTCCCATTGCTCTTTGCGCACCGCTCCAACGACCGATAAGTCGCGCGGCCGCATCGTGAGCGTGAACGTCCGCAATCCGTGCGCGGAGTTCAAGCCGACGATCGTCGCGCCCGGAACGCGCAGCACCGGTTCGAGCTCCTCGCTCACATACTTCCGGTACCGCGTGTGCATCGCCGAAATCGACCCCAGCCCCATCGGCGCGGTCCACCACGCGGTGTCATGATTTCCCGGCACCACCATCACCGGCGCGCGCTTCCGCGCCGCCGTGAGAAAATCCGCCGCCTGCTTGAACTCCCACGTTCGCGTCCGCTGCGACAAATCGCCCGAGATGACAATCGCATCGAACGTCTCAGTCGCGATCAGCCGCCTCACCCCGTCCACCTGCTCGGCGATACTATGCCTGCCGAAGTGCAGATCGGAAACGTGGAGCAGGCGCAGTGCCATCAACTCTTTGACGCGCCGAGGTTCGCGATCACCGCGTCCGTGAACTGATCCGTTGTCGCGCTGCCGCCGACGTCGCCGGTCACGGTTTTCCGCTCGAGCAGCGTCTTCTCGATCGCATGTTTGATTCGCGCCGCGAGCGGCTTCTCGTTCATGTGATCGAGCATCTGCACCGCTGCGAGCATCACCGCCGTCGGATTCGCGATTCCCTTTCCGACGATATCTGGCGCCGTCCCGTGCACCGCCTCGAAAATCGCCGCGTCCTTGCCGATGTTCGCGCCGGGCGTGAGGCCCAGTCCGCCGACGAGGCCAGAGGTGAGGTCGCTGAGAATGTCGCCGAACAGGTTCGTCGTGACAATCACGTCGAACCGCTCCGGGCGCATGACGAGTTCCATCGCGCACGCGTCTACGATTTTCTCCTCGCTCGCCACCGTGCCCGCATACTCTTTCGCCACTGCGCGCCCCACGTCGAGAAACAGCCCTTGCGAATATTTCAGGATGTTCGCCTTGTGCACGAGCGTGACTTTTTTCCGCCCCTGCGCTTTCGCGAGCTCGAACGCATAGCGAATGATCCGCTCCGACCCGAACCGCGTGATCACCGCCATCGACTGCGCGGCCGCCATGGGATCGTCGCCGATCTTGATGTAGTTCTCGATCCCGATGTAGAGCCCTTCGGTATTCTCGCGCACGAGGACGATGTCGATGCCGGAAAACTTCAGGCCGGTGAGGACCGTCTTCGCCGGCCGCACGTTCGCATAGAGATCGAACGCCTGCCGGAGCGCGACATTGATCGAGCGAAATCCTTTTCCGACCGCCGTCTCCAGCGGTCCTTTCAGCGCGATTTTCGTTTTCCGGATGCTGTCGAGTGTCGCCTCCGGAATCGGATCGTTCACGGCGGCGACCGCGGCCGCGCCCGCGAGCTGGCGGTCCCATGTGATATTTGCGCCCGCGGCGTCGAGCAGGCGCACGGTGGCTTCGGTGATCGACGGCCCGATGCCGTCGCCTGGAATCAGCGTAACTGTGCGTGTACGAGACATTCTGCTTTGAATTGTTTTTGAATGGGGAAACGTTTCCAGCAGCTATGGAGCAACAACCAAGTCCGCGATGCGCGATGCGAGCGAGTTGATCAGCGCCGGCGACATCTCCGTCGCGGGATCCGTGCCGACTTCACCCAGCCACACGAACGCATCGCCGCGTCCGTCCACGAGAGCCAGCTTCATCACCGCGATTTGCTGCGGACCCTTCTTCGCGAAATACACTTCCACCGGCAGCAGCACGTACCGCGTATCGGCTATGCCGATCAGGAGCCGCAGATTGTTGTTGAACAAGTCGGGAATCGGATCGCCGATCTTGTATTTCACCGACCGCATGGACTGCACCCCCATCGCGTACGGATCGTTCACATAATCCGGATTCCGTTTTGCGATCCTCACCACGTCCGAGGCGTACTTCCACGTCTTTCCCACGCCACGGTTTGCGATCATGGAGCCGATCGAATCGTCGAGCTCGCGCCGGAACTTCTCCCATTTCGACGCGTCGATCCATGCCCCGCTATCCGCGCGCATGAGCTGCACGGGCAGGACCATCACATGCTGCGACGCCATCGGCGAGAGCGGCGGCTGCGGCTTCACCCCGGCATCGGGCTTCTTTTGCTGCGCCTGGGCGACCGTCGCGCCGGCGAGCAGCGCGAATGCCGAAACGGCGTGAGAAACAACAATCCTCAGCGATCGGGTCATGTGTCCCGTTGTTAGAGGTCGACAACTCGGGCGAAAGATAACCGCTCGCATCCCATTTATATGGATGGCAGCCATGCGGTTGCCATCTTGCGCCGCCGAACCGCACATTCTCTCCCATGCGAATTCTGAAAGCTGTTCTCTGGGCGTGCGTCGCCCTGCTCGGTGCCGGTGCCTTCGGCTTCCTCGCGCTCCAGCGCGGCGAGCACGTCTCCGCCGGCTGGCTCCTCACCGCCGCGATCTGCAGCTACGCAATCGCCTACCGCTTCTATAGCAAAATCATCGCCGCGAAAATTTTTGCGCTCGATCCGGCGCGGTCCACACCGGCGGAGCGCCTCTCCGATGGGCGCGACTTCGTGCCCACGAACAAGTGGATCGTGTTCGGCCAGCATTTCGCGGCGATCGCAGGACCCGGCCCGCTCGTCGGCCCGACCCTCGCCGCGCAGTTCGGATTCCTCCCGGGATTCATCTGGATCGTCGTCGGCGTTGCGCTCGGCGGCGCCGTCCAGGACTGCGTGATCCTCTGCGCCTCCACGCGGCGGGATGGAAAATCACTCGGCCAGATGGCGAAGGAAGAGATCGGCCCGATCGCCGGCTTCACCGCGCTCGTCGCGACGTTCGGCATCATGATCATCCTCATGGCCGTCCTCGCGCTGATCGTCGTCAACGCGCTGCGGTCCAGCCCGTGGGGAACGGTCACGCTCGGCCTGACGATTCCGATCGCGATCATCATGGGATTGTGGATGCGCTTCGTGCGTCC
>DASYSH010000083.1:0-7021 GCA_036003525.1 Gemmatimonadaceae bacterium
TCGCGTTGCTGATCTGAAGATCCCAGCCGCCGGGCGTTCGTGTGTGGTAGCTCTTGTACTTGGCGGCCTCGTCGTGAATGTCGCCCTTGCCGCCGGTATCGGGACTGGCGGTAAGACCGCGCTTCGTGAGTTCGGCCGCGACACCATCGGTATCCCACGGCGTGATACCGAACGAGATGTGATTGATCACGGCATGGCGCGGAGCCATCGCGTTTCCGCGACCGCTTGAATCGGCGCCAGGCCGGACAATTCCGGCCGTGCCGCGAATGATGATGTTGCCGAGTTCACCGATGTTGCACTCGTTCTGACTTCCTTCGTCGCCGGTTCCCTTCCATCCGAGCAGCGCCTCGTACCATGCGGTGCTCTCCTTGTAGTTGGTGACGGCGAACGAGATGTGATCGAGCCATGTCGTCTTCCATGGGACGGGAGCGAACGGCGCCGGCTCCGGCGGAACGCCCTTTGGCGCGCCGAGCCGGCGGTTCTTCTTGTTGCCATTGCTGATTTGCACGTCGAACCCGTCCGGATCTTTTACGTGGAAGCTCTGAAAATCTTTTCCGTCGTGGTCGGCGACCGGATTGAGCCCGCGCTTTGAGAGTTCGGCTTCGACTTTCTTCGTGTCCCACGGTTCGATGCCCCAGCAATACGAATCCCAAACTGCCGTAACGGGAGTGCGCGCGCCGCGCCCGCCACCGCCGCCCCCGCGGCCGCCGGCGCCACCGCCACCGCCTGCTCGCGCAGCCGCGGCAGTGCTCTCAGCCGCGGTGAGAACGCGCGGCGCAGGTGGCGGCGGCGCGACGTACCCACCGCGCAGAATCACACCGCCGACATCGTCGCCGATATCCATGTAGATCTTCGTGCCGTCGTCGCTGCGAACTTTCCAATTCATGACCGCCGCGTAGTACGCGGCTTCCTTCTTGTAATCGGTGCACTGCATGGAAAAATGATCCATGTAGACTGTGTTCCACCCGGTCGGCGCAAACGGCGCCTTCGCCGGTGTGGTGTCGCAGTCCGGCGTGCCCGCGCGCCCGCCGCCGCACCGTCCCTGTCCGAATACGTCGTTGAACGGCACGGCTGCAACCGCGGCGACGCCAAGCGCGCGCAGCAGCGTGCGACGCGAGATTCTGCCGTGATCGTACTCCGAGAAGAGCTTGCTGATTTCGTCTTGCATTGTTTCTCCTGCGAGGGAATTACTAGCGGTAGCGCACGCCGGCGCGCATCACGAACAGAACGTGTTTCGTAGCATTGATGTCTTTCGACGGATCTCCGTCGGTCGCGATCAAGTCGGCGTCGTAGCCTGCGGCGACCGAGCCGATCCTGTCACCGAGCCCCATCGCGGCCGCCGCCGCAGACGTCGCCTGCACGACTGCATCCATGGGTGCCTGGCCAGCCTTCACGCGGCAGAGCAGTTCGTCGGCGTTGTGTCCGTGAGCGCCGGCAACTGCGTCGGTGCCGAAAACGATCTTCAGTCCCGGCGTCTTGATGGCGCGCGCAAACATCGACGGCGCGCCGGCCAGCGCATTCTTCAGCGTATGCACCGTCGAGTCGCTCATGTTGTACATCGCCGGGTTGTCGATGTAGTTCTGCAGCACGAGGCAGACCTGCGGATCGAAGATCGTGCCGCGTTCGGCCATCAATTTCAATTCTGCATCGGTGACGAACATTCCATGCTCGATCTGCGTGCAGCCGCCGAGCGTCGCGGCGCGCACGCTCTGTGCGCTGATCGCATGGACGATCGTGCGCAGTCCCTGAGCTTTCGCTTCACCGCAAATCGCGGCGATCTGTTCGTCGGACAGCGTCTGCGCGCCGCCGGCGCCGAGACCCAGCGAGGCGAACAGCTTGATGACATCCGCTCCCTGCGCCTTGAGGTCACGCACCTGAATTCGAAATGAGTCCGGTGACGTCTTGACGTTGTTCAGCTGCGTGATCGACGTGAGAATACGCGGGCCGGGAATCCATCCGCGCGCGGTGGCATCGCGCAGGTCGAGGTCTTCGATGCCGCCGACGCTCTGGATTGTCGTGAACCCGGCCATGAGCGTTGCGTAGAGATTTCCGGCGCGAGCGAGCGCGGCCTGAACCGGTGTCTCGGTGCTGCGCTGCGAATTGCGCTTTCCGTTTTTGTCGACATACCAGCCCGGATGCGTGTGCGCGTCGATCATCCCGGGAAGCAACGTCGCGGTGCCGAGTTCGATCATCGTCGCGCCGGGAATAGAAACGCGCTCTCGTGACACGCGTTCGATTTTCCCTCCGCGCACGACGACGTACACATTCCGTGTCACCGCGCCGCGGCCGTCGAGCATGGTGCCCGCGTGAATGACGGCGACCGAATCGGGCGGGGGCGCGTGCGTTGAGCGTAAAGCGTCGTCGCCGGTCGCGGCGAGTGCGACCGCAGCGGTCGAAGTGATCGCAAGGATTCGAATCAGGCGAAGCATTTCTTGACACTCCTGGACGGTGGGATCCCTGTATGATCTTCGAGAATTATTCGCGCTGGCGCAAATGCGCGGCCTTCCTACATTGGAGCGCTATCGCACCATGCCGGCCTGGACACGGCCGGGATGCCCTGTGCGAAACTTGCATCGCGGGAGGCCAACGTGGCGGTGAACACCGGAAGGGTGATCGTCGGCGGACTAGCGGCTGGGGTGGTCGCCAACGTGTGCGACTACGTGATTTTCAGCGTCCTGATGAAAGATCAAATGGCGGCCGAGATGAACGCGCTGAACCCGACGCTCGCGGCAAAGGCAGCGGCGACACCCGGAATGGTTGGCGCAATCGTTCTCGACTTCGTCATCGGGTTCGTCATGGTTTGGATCTACGCGTCGGCTCGCGCCACGTACGGACCGGGACCAAAAACCGCGATGCGCGTGGGGCTGGCGATGTGGATTCTCTTCGCGGCCATCTATGCGTCATTCACCGCGATGGGAATGTATTCCTGGAATTTCTTTTACATGGGCTCGGCGTTCGCGATTGTCTCGACGATGCTCGCAGCACTCGCGGGCGGCGCGGTTTACAAGGAATAGTCCGGGGTTGCGGAACGGAAAAGGGGGCGCGACCGGCGCCCCCTTTTTCAATTCATCTGCATGCGGGGTCGTTCTTCGCGCTCGTCACCGCGCGCGGTGGGAGCGGCGCTTTCTCCACGAGGCGACGAAGCTCGGCGATGGGCGCCGGGCTGTCGTCGACCTGCAGCTTGAGGACGACATCGTTATGCAGCCACACACCGCCGCACTTTTTCACGATGATCATCGCGGCGGATTGCATACCGCGCCTGTCGCCGCCGGCGGCTTGCCCTGCCTCGATTCCGGCGAGCAATCGAAACGCGAGATGACCGCTAGTGCGGTTGAACGCCGCGACCATTGAATCGGGCACCGCCTTGCTCGCGAGCGTATTTCCCTGCGCGGTGACGTGCACGCTCTGTTTGTCCCCGGCTTCGGGCGGGGCGGTCGGTCCGGTGTACGCCGAGACGTTTCCCTTGGAATCGACGACCGCAAACTGCCGTCCCGTCTTCGCCCAGCGCGCGGTGTCGGGATCGGGATCGTGTTCCCACACATACTTCACGACTTCGGCGGCAGACTTGCCCTGGCGCAGCAGCGCCATTGCCTGCGGGCCGTAGCTGACATCGACGACCGCCTGAGTCGCGACGACGCCGACACCCGCTTCGGCGGAGAGCACGCCGTTCCCCACGGAGAACACGCGCGACTGCACCGCCCCGCCCCATTCGCCCGTCACGGAATCGTACGCAATGATCGAGAACGTCCCGGTTTCAGGCAGAGCAACCGGTGATTCCCGGAGTGCGCGGACGCGCGTGCATGCCGCCGCCGACATTGCCGAACACAGGGCGGCTATCGCCACCAAACGATCAGATCGCATTATGATTCCACGTTGAGGGCCGTCCAGTCATGCGCGATTTTTTTCTTTCGTCCGGAGAAATAAACGGCTCCGGATCTCGCGGCGTCAAATATTCAGAACGAGAGCCCAAACCTTGGGGGGAAGACACCGTGCCTGATCGCGCGCAATCTCAGACCATCGACCGTTCAACTTTCCTGCGCCACGCGGGGGGACTGTTTGCCATCGCGCTGATCGGCCGGTCGAAGCTCGCGAGCGCCCTCGAGCCGCGCAGTCCGCTGCCGCATCCCGAGCCTCGTGACGGAATCACAGCGGAGCACGTGATCACGGTCGACGCGCTCGGCACTTCGCACGGCGCGGAAGTCCTTGAAGAGTACGCGTCGGCGCGGACGTATCCGGCGCTATTTGACGGGATCGCGTGCGGCTGCTCGTGCGGCACCGGCCGAAAAGCCGAGCATCGTTCGCTGCTCGCGTGCTATGAGACGATGCAGCCCACCGGCTGTGGCGGTTGCCAGATGGAGGCGGATGTGATCGGCAAACTCGCGAAGGAGGGAAAGTCGCTCGCGGATATTCGCGTGGCGATCGACAAGATGTTCGGATGATCGCGAACCAGACGGCAGCTTAGAGCATCAGCTGCCAGTACGCGACGTCGATCAGTTTCCCGAATTTTATTCCGTTTTCCTTGAAGTGCGCGACTTTCTTGAAACCGAACTTTTCGTGCAGTTTGATTGACGCGTCGTTCGGAAGCGCGATGCCGCCCATCGCGGTGTGAATGCCTTTCGACTTCAGTTCGGTGAGAAGCTGAGAGTACAACGCCGAACCGATTCCGCGGCCGCCGTGTGCGGCGTCGAGATACACGGTGACTTCAACGGCGATTCTGTATCCGCGCCGCGCTTTCCATCGTCCGGCGTACGCGTAGCCGACGACATCGCCATTCTGTTCTGCAACCAGCCACGGCAGCGACGCGCCTTCGATCTCGCGAATGCGCGTCGCGATTTCTTCGGGCGTCACCGGATCTTCTTCGAACGTGACGATCGTATCGGTGATGTAGTGGTTGTAGATGCGCGCGATCGCTGCGGCATCGTCCGTCGTGATAGGTCGAATTCGCACTTCGTCGGAAATTGCCAATCGCGTTTCTATCGGTGGAGGGTAGTTCACAGACAACCGGCAGCTGTGCGCTCGAACAGACGTCAGGAAGACAGAAAACAGGGAGCTGCGAGCTAGCCTTGAGCTAACGGTTGTCTGTCTTCCTGACTTCGGTGAGAGCTATCGGCCTCCTGTCATCTGTAACCTCAACTACAACACCAACTACAACACCAACTACTTCAAACTCGGCGGAACCCTCTTCTTCGTCGCCTGCTCGAATGCGTACGCCAGCTCGATCAGCCTCGGCTCCGCGCACGCGATCCCGGTAAAGCTCACCCCGAACGGAACCGGCTTCGGATCGAACCCCGCCGGAAACGCCGCGCCGCCCGTGTTCGGAATCCGCGCGAACGGAACTACGACCGTCGGATATCCCGGCTTCGCCGCGATGGCAGCGCCGTTCGCGCCGGGGAACAGCAGCGCGTCGAGATGCTCTGCCGCCATGACCTGCGCGATTCCGTGCGGCCCGCCGAGATCGATGTCCTTCGCGCGATCGGCGTCGTACCTCGCTTTGTCCGCGACGAGGTCCATTTCGTCTGAAATATCGAGCTGCGACTGTCCGTACTTCATCGCGCCGCGCGATGCGTTCTGAATATTGAACCAGCGCAGTTCGGTCAGCGATTTGAACGGCGCAGCCGGACCGAGCGACGCGAGCCACGCGTTGAAATCGCGTTTCATCCCGTAGTTGAAATCAATCGAGCAGTTCGCATTGTGCCCTTTGCGATTCTCCGCGCCGCTGCATGTATTCCAGTACAGGATATTGTGCAGCGTATCCGGCGTCACGACGCTCGGAATGTTCGCGGGATCGACGATCACCGCGCCTTCCGCCTTGAGCGCCGCGATCGCCTCGTTCATCGACGCGGTCTGCGCGGCGCTGAGCCCGCCGCGCGGCGTGCTCGTTCCCGGAACGGTGAACGGATCGAAGTAGAACGCGCGCGGAATTCCAATGCGCGCACCTTTCAGCGCGTCGCGCTTCAAGTTCGGACGGTAATCGCGATTCGCCGGCGGACGGCAAATGCGCGTGGCAGGATCGTTCGGATCCGGCGCGGGGCTTTCGAGCGCGCCGAGCATGATCGCCGCGTCTTCCACCGTGCGCGCCATTGGGCCCGGCGTATCCTGATCGGCCGTAATCGGAATCACGCCGTAGCGGCTGATGCGTCCGACCGTCGGCTTGATCCCGACGAGCATGTTTTGATTCGACGGGCTCAGCACCGAACCCGAGGTCTCCGTGCCGACGTTCGCCGCCCAGAAACTCGCGGCGGTCCCGATACCGGAACTCGATCCGCCCGTGGCCATCACCGGACGTCCATCGTTCGAGCCCGGGCGCGGATCGGGCCGGGGATCATACGGATTCATCCCATAGCCGCCGACCGCGCTGTAGTTGCCGGGCATAGGCGTCGGTCCGCCCGCGACCCAGTTTGCGAGTTCGGTCAGTACCGTCTTCGCAATGATGATCGCGCCCGCGTCTTTCAGGTTTTTCGTCAGCGTCGCTTCGTAAGGCGGCACGAGCCCCTTGAACGCGAGCGCGCCACCGGTCGTGGGAACATCAGTCGTGTGAATGTTGTCCTTCAGGGCCACCGGGATTCCATGCAGCGGCCCGCGCACATGGCCCGCCGCCCTCTCACGATCGAGCGCGTCAGCTTCCTCGAGCGCGTGCGTATTCACCGCGATCACGGCGTTGAGCGTGTGCTCGTACGTCGCGATGCGCGCGAGATACAGCAGCACGAGCTCGCGCGACGTCACACGCCCCGCGGTCAGCGCGGCCTGCATCTGCGGTATGGTGGCTTCAGCCACGTCGAACACCGGCCGCTGCTGCTGCGCGGACATCGAGAGCGGAATCATCGCGCACAGCGCGAGAGCGTAGCGTTTCATTATGGAGAGAACCCGATTCAGGTTTGCTAACTCGTCGACAGAGTATGCGCGCGGCGTTGCGCGCTGGCAATCACCGGTTCATCGCCATCATCTCGGGGTAATGGTACACGGCGGATTTCGCCGGCGGGTTCAGCGATGTCGAGACCATCGCCTTCGCGATTTGCCCGAC
>DASYSH010000084.1:0-7098 GCA_036003525.1 Gemmatimonadaceae bacterium
CGCGAAGATCAAGGAAGGCTGGCTCGATTTCGACATCATGATCGCGACCCCGGATCAGATGGGACAGATCGGTGCGCTCGGACGCGTCCTCGGCCCCCGTGGCTTGATGCCGAATCCGAAGGCCGGCACCGTGACCTTCGACGTCGCGCGAGCCGTCAAAGAAACCAAGGCGGGCAAGATCGAATTCCGCGTCGACAAAGGCGGCAACATTCACGCTGCCATCGGCAAGGTCTCGTTCCCGCTCGAGTCGCTCGAATCGAACTTCCAGGCTCTGATGGACACCATCGTCCGCTCGAAGCCGAGCGCGTCGAAGGGCGTGTATGTGAAGACGGTCGCCGTCTCCAGCACGATGGGCCCGGGCGTGCGTGTCGACACCACTCCCTACCGGTAAGAGCGATGAAACGAACTGATAAAGAAGAGCTCGTCCGCGGGCTCAAGAAGAAGATGGAGGGCGCCGACGCGCTCTACTACACCGACTTCACCGGTCTGACCGTGAAGAACATGACCGCGCTGCGCCGCAGCTTCCGCAAGGCGGGCGTGGAATACGTCGTGATCAAGAACTCGCTGGCGCTTCGCGCGGTGAACGAGAGCGGCCTGCTCGCGCCGAAGCTCAAGGGACCGACCGGCGTCGTCATCGCGAAAGACGCGATCAGCGCCGCGAAAGCGCTGACGGACTTCGCGAAGAAGAACGAAGACCGTCCGACGGTGAAGGGTGGACTGTACGAAGGCGCGGCGATCGATGCCGCGACCGTGAAAAAGCTCGCGCTGATGCCGACTCGCGAAGAGGCGCTCAGCATGTTCCTCGGATATCTCAACAGCGTGCTCTCTGGATTCGCGGGAGTACTCGACGCACGTAAGGTCCAACTCGAAGCCGCCGCACCGGCAGCCGACAACGCAACGGAGAACGTTTCAAATGGCTAACGCAACCCTCGGAAAAGACGAAATCCTCGACGCGATCGGCAACATGTCGGTCCTCGAACTCGTGGACCTGATCGACACGTTCAAGACGAAGTTCAACGTCACGATCGCGGCAGTCGCAGCGGCTCCGGCCGGCGGCGCAGGCGCGGGCGGCGCGGCGGCAGCCGAAGAGCAGACCGAATTCTCCGTCGTGCTCAAGGAAGCCGGCGGCAAGAAGATCCAGGTCATCAAGGTCGTCCGCGAGATCACGGGTCTTGGCCTGAAGGAAGCCAAGGACATGGTCGACGGCGCACCGCAGGTCGTGAAGGCCGGCGCAACGAAGGACGAAGCAGCCGCCATCAAGGCCAAGCTGGAAGAGCAGGGCGCAGTCGCCGAGATCAAGTAAGAGCTGGTTTTCGCCGCCGGCGCGATTTCGCGCCGGCGGTGATCCCACCTCTTACTCGGTCTCGTCAATGCAGTCATTCGCACCGTACCAAAACTGAAGTTCCTTTCCGTCTGTTCCGGCGCGCAAAAGTTTGCGCGCGTGGGACAGGCGGCTTTCGCCTGTCATCGGGTGAGCCAAGGTTGATATGATCAAGCAAATTTCATTCGCGAAGCTCGAGAAGGGGATGGCCATGCCCCATCTCCTCGACATTCAGGTCCGCGCCTTCGAATCGCTGCTGCAGCTCGACGCTGCCGCCCACGATCGCGAAGACGTCGGACTCGAGCGGGTCTTCAAGGACCTGTTCCCAATCACGGATGTCCACGAGAATTTCTCGCTGGACTTCATCCGCTATACGCTTGGCGACCCGAAATACTCCGTCGAGGAGTGCATCGAGCGCGACATGACGTACTCGGCGCCGCTCAAGGCGACGCTGACCCTCACGGTGTTCGAAGAGAACATCGCCGACGGCAAGAAGCGGATCAAAAACCAGATCGAAAAAGAAGTCTATCTCGGCGAACTTCCGCTGCTCACGCCGCTCGGCACCTTCGTCATCAACGGAGCCGAACGCGTCATCGTGAGCCAGCTGCACCGCTCGCCGGGCGTGGTGTTCGAGGAGTCGACGCATCCGAACGGACAGCGCCTGATCTCGTCGCGCATCATTCCGTTCCGCGGCTCGTGGGTCGAATTCACCGTCGACATCCACGACATCATCTACGTCCACATCGACAAGAAGAAGAAATTCCCCGCCACCGCGCTGCTCCGCGCGTTCGGCTTCGGGAACAACTCGGACATCCTCCGTCTCTTCTTCGCCGTCCGCGAACTCGACCTCACCAAGAAGCGCGAAGGCCGCGCCGAAAATCGTGAAGTCATCGGCGCGATCATCGCCGAGGACATCGAGCTGCCGGGCGAGGCGACGCCGGACGACGCGCCCAAGGCGAAGACGAAGAAGGCCCGCGCCGAGCGCGAACGCACCGAAGCGATGATGCTCGTCAAGGAAGGCGACGAGCTCACCGAGGAAGTGTTCAACCGCCTCCGCCGTCAGAAGGTCGACGTCGTGAAGGTGTTCGCGAGCTACGGCGCGGTAGATCTGCGCGATGAACTGGATGCAATCGAACGCGGCGAGCGCGCCCATGCGCGCGTGCTGGCGGTCGACGCGATCGACCCGGAAACGGGCGAAGTGATCGGCGAAATGGGCCAGCAGCTGAAGGAGATGCTGGTCAAGCGTCTCCGCAAGCACGGCCTGCACAAGGTGTATGCGTTCGTTCCGAGCGGCCGCGCCGAAAGCACGCTGATCAAGAACACGCTCGCCAAGGATCCGACGAAGAGCGAAGACGAAGCGCTCAAGCAGATCTACGCGCTTCTCCGTCCGGGCGACGCGCCGAACAAGGAGACGGCGAAGCAGGCGATCGAACGCCTGTTCTTCTCGCCGAAGCGCTACGACCTCGGCCGCGTCGGACGTTACAAGATCAATCAGCGCCTCGGACTCGCCACGCCGGCGAGCCAGACGGTGCTGACGAAGGAAGATTTCGTCGCCATCGTCCGCTACCTGGTCGAACTGCACGAAGGCCGCGGCCATGTGGACGACATCGACCATCTGGGCAACCGCCGCATTCGTTCCGTCGGCGAACTGATCGCGAATCAGTTCTCCGTCGGCCTGTCGCGCATGGCGCGTCTGGTCAAGGAACGCATGTCGATCAACCAGGACACCGAAAAAATCGCGCTCGACGACCTCGTGAATGCCCGCACGGTTTCGGCCGTCATTCAGGCGTTCTTCGGATCGTCCCAGCTTTCGCAGTTCATGGACCAGACCAATCCGCTCGCCGAGCTGACGCACAAGCGTCGCCTCTCGGCGCTCGGACCGGGCGGCCTCACGCGCGAGCGCGCCGGCTTCGAAGTCCGCGACGTGCACTACTCGCAGTATGGCCGCATGTGCCCGATCGAAACGCCTGAAGGTCCGAACATCGGACTCATCACGTCGCTCGCGTGCTATGCTCGCGTGAACGACCTCGGATTCGTCGAGACGCCGTACCGCGTCGTGCGGAACGGAAAAGTCACGAACGAACTCGAGTGGCTCGATGCGAACAAGGAAGAGGACGCGATCATCGCGCAGGCGAACTCGAAGCTCAACGACGACGGCACGTTCGTCGACGAGTTCGTGCTCAGCCGTCAGCAGGCCGACGTCCCGCTCGTTTCACCGGCGCGCATCGACTATATGGATGTCGCACCGGAGCAGCTCGTTTCGATCGCCGCCGCGCTCATTCCGTTCCTCGAGCACGACGACGCGAACCGCGCGCTGATGGGATCGAACATGCAGCGCCAGAGCGTGCCGCTCCTCAACCCGCAGACGCCGCTCGTCGGCACGGGTCTCGAGGAAGTGGTCGCGCGCGATTCCGGCGCCGTTGTCATTGCACTGCGTTCGGGAACGGTCACCCGCGTGACGGCCGACGAGATCCTCGTCGATGCCGGCCCGGCGGAGAAGGGGAAGAAGGGCGGCGATGTGCCGCTCGAGCGCCTCACGCAGCAGGACCGCTACCGGATCAAGAAATACTGGCGCACCAACCAGGACACGGCGATCAACCAGCGCCCGATCGTGAAGCTCGGCCAGAAAGTGAAGGCGGGCGACGTCCTCGCGGACGGCGCGGCGACCGAACATGGCCAGCTCGCGCTCGGCTCGAACGTGCTCGTCGCGTTCATGCCGTGGTACGGACACAATTTCGAAGACGCGATCGTGCTGAGCGAGCGGCTGGTGAAGGACGACGTGTATTCGTCGATCCACATCCAGGAACTCGAGCTGCACGTGCGTGACACGAAACGCGGCCAGGAAGAAATCACGCGTGAAATTCCGAACGTCGCCGAAGAGTCGCTCGTCGATCTCGACGAGCGCGGCATCGTGCGCATCGGCGCGCACGTTCGCCCGGGCGATATTCTCGTCGGCAAGATCACGCCGAAGGGCGAGACGGAACTGTCGCCGGAAGAAAAGCTGCTGACGGCGATCTTCGGCGAAAAAGCGAAGGACGTGAAGGATTCTTCGCTCAAGGTTCCGCCGGGAATGGAAGGCGTCGTCATCGATTGCAAGATCTTCTCGCGCATCGAAGACCAGGTCGTCGAGAAGGATCGCGGCGAGCGCATCGGCGAAGTCCGCCGCCTCGAGGGTGAGGAAAAAGTGCGCGTGAACGACGTGCGCGATGGCGAACTCAAGGAAATCCTCGACGGTCAGGTCGTCGCGCTCGCGCTCAAGTCGGGCACGGTCGAAGAGGCGATTCCGGCCGGCACGACGCTTTCGGGTGACGTGCTCGACGATCTCCGTCTCGCGACGCTCGATCTCAAGACCTTCCGCGTCGAGAACAAGAAGGCGAACGATCAGATCCGCGAGATTATCGAAGCTGCGAATGAAGTGAAGGCGCGAATCGAAGAGAAGGCCGAAGAGCGCATCGACCGCATTCTGCAGCCCGACGAACTCCCGCCGGGCGTGATCCAGCTCGTGAAGGTTTATCTCGCCGAGAAGCGCAAGATCTCGGTGGGTGATAAAATGGCCGGCCGCCACGGTAACAAGGGTATCGTGGCGCGCATCGTTCCCGAGGAGGACATGCCGTTCCTTCCCGACGGACGCCCGGTCGACATCGTGCTCAACCCGCTCGGCGTTCCGAGCCGTATGAACGTCGGACAGATCCTCGAAACCCACCTTGGGTGGGCGGCGAAGATCCTCGGCTTCTATGCGAAGACGCCGGTGTTCTCGGGCGCGAACGAAAAGGAAATCGGGCTTCTGCTCCGTCTCGCGGCGCTTTCGTGGTCGCATCACGCGCTCGAGCTCAAGAGTCCGAAACTCGAAATCAGCGATTCCGAGATCAACGCGTTCCTGACCGAGCTTCGTCCGGCGATCGGCGACGAAAAGGTCGAACTGCTGCACGACGCGGACATCAACGAACTCGGCGGCCGCGGAATGTCGGCGGCGTCGAAAGATCTCTTCCATCGTGTGCGCGACTACATCGCCGATGCGGCGAAGGAAATCGCCGAGCTCGAGCACGCGGATCTGCGCAACTCGATCTCGTTCCATGAGACGGAGTCGGCGAACGAAGAGCTGTCGGCGGCGCGCCGGGCCGACATCAAGAAGGCCAGCAAGGAGCTCGAGCGCCGCAACGCGCTCAGCGCTTCGGAACTGCTCGCCGAGAAGGGATTCCCCGCGCTCGCGGTCATGGCCGGCAAGAAGTCGGATGCCGACGTCGACGCGGCGAGCAAGGAAATCATCCGCGCGGCGGGTCTGATGCCGGGCGGAAAGATCAATCTGCGCGACGGCCGGACGGGCGAGAACTTCGCGTCGCCCGTGACCGTCGGAAACGTGTACATGCTGAAGCTCTCGCACCTGGTCGACGACAAGATCCACGCGCGAAGCATCGGACCGTACTCGCTCGTCACGCAGCAGCCGCTCGCCGGCAAGGCGCAGTTCGGCGGCCAGCGTTTCGGAGAAATGGAAGTGTGGGCGCTCGAGGCGTACGGTGCCGCACACACCCTGCAGGAGATTCTGACGGTCAAGTCGGACGACGTGAACGGCCGGTCGCGTGTGTACGAAGCGATCGTGAAGGGGCAGAATCTCCCCGAGCCCGGCACGCCGGAATCGTTCAACGTGCTCGTGAAGGAATTGCAGGCCCTCGGTATCCACGTCACCATGGATGCCAACGCTGAGGGTGGTTACAGCGGTTTGCCTTTCAGCTCAGGCGAGGAATAAACACATGATTGATTTCCGCAGCGCGCGCGAAACCCGCGCATCCGCTTTCGATTACATCCAGGTCCGCATCGCTTCTCCGGAAGAGATCCGCGGTCCCAGGGATTCCAAGGAACGCGAGCGGCTCGAAATGGCCGGTCTGCGTTCGTGGTGGTCGTGGGGCGAAGTCACGAAGCCCGAGACCATCAACTACCGCTCGTTCA
This sequence comes from Gemmatimonadaceae bacterium, assembly GCA_036003525.1. Classification (GTDB taxonomy): domain Bacteria; phylum Gemmatimonadota; class Gemmatimonadetes; order Gemmatimonadales; family Gemmatimonadaceae; genus Fen-1231. Next base: position 6,266 of record DASYSH010000084.1, read on the forward strand.
AGCCGGAAAAAGACGGCTTGTTCTGCGAGCGCATTTTCGGTCCGGTCAAGGACTGGGAATGCCATTGCGGTAAGTACAAGCGCATTCGTTATCGCGGCGTCATCTGCGATCGTTGCGGCGTCGAAGTCACCCTGAGCAAGGTCCGTCGCGACCGCATGGGGCACATCGAGCTCGCCGTACCCGTCGCGCACATCTGGTTCTTCAAGACTCTTCCGAGTCCGATGGGAAATCTTCTCGATCTCACCCTGCGTGATCTCGAGAAGGTCATCTACTATTCGAACTACGTCGTCATCGAGCCGGGTGAACAGGAAGTTCATGTCAACGAGCTCCTCGACGAAGAGCAGTACCTCACGCTGCGCGCCAAGGCCAAGGACGAGGGCGATACCGCCTTCATGGCCGACATCGGCGCGCCGGCGGTTCGCGAACTCCTCCGCCGTCTCGACGTCGACAAAATCGCCGACGAGCTCCGCGCGCAGGTGATCGTGGAGACGAGCCAGCACAAGAAGAAGCAGCAGCTCAAGCGTCTCAAAATCGTCGATGCGTTCCGCAACTCGGGTGATCACAGCGATATCCGCAACAAGCCGGAATGGATGATCCTGGACGTCGTCCCGGTGATTCCGCCGGATCTGCGCCCGCTCGTTCCGCTCGACGGCGGCCGTTTCGCGACGTCGGACCTGAACGATCTCTATCGCCGCGTCATCAACCGGAACAACCGGTTGAAGAAGCTGATGGAGCTCAAGGCGCCGGACGTCATCATCCGCAACGAAAAGCGCATGCTGCAGGAAGCGGTCGATGCGCTGTTCGACAATGGACGCCGCGGCCGTGTGCTGCGC
>DASYSH010000085.1:0-9214 GCA_036003525.1 Gemmatimonadaceae bacterium
CGGCGCGGCTGTGCCGGCGATTGTCATCAAGCTCGGGATGGGCGTCGGGCATCCGGTCTATCTCGCGCTCGTGTCGCTCCCGGTTTTCGGCGCCGCGTATTTGTTTTTTACGAGCCTGGCGCATGTGCCCGAAGCGGCCGAGTTCATCGGGCGCGTTTCGCGGGTGCTGCGCCGCTCGAGTTGATTTTTTCCGGTGGTTGATTGATGCCGCAGATTCCCGAACAGATCGCGTCGAAGCTCGCGCACCTTCCCGATACGCCCGGCGTGTATTTGTGGAAGGCGGCGGACGGCAAGGTGCTGTATGTCGGCAAGGCAAAGAGCCTGCGACCGCGGGTGCGCAGCTATTGGGCGAATCAGGGGCAGAGTCCCAAGACGCAGATGCTGATGGCGCTCGTGCACGATCTCGAGACGATCGTCGTGCCGTCGGAAACGCAGGCGCTGCTCCTCGAGTACAACCTCATCAAGGAGCACCGGCCGCGCTTCAACATCCTGCTGCGCGACGACAAGACATATCCGTACGTGAAGGTCACGGTGCAGGAGCCGTTTCCGCGCGTGTTCGTCACGCGGCGGCTGCTCGACGACGGCGCGCGCTATTTCGGCCCGTACACCGATGTGCGCGCCATGCGCCATGCGCTGAACCTCGTGAAGCGCATCTTCACGGTTCGCTCGTGCACGTGGGACATGCCGCAGCAGATGCCCGAGCGCGCGTGCCTCGACTTCTACATCAAGCGGTGCAAAGGCCCGTGTGTGTTCGCGCAGTCGCTCGAGGACTATCGCGCGATGATCGAAGAGGTGCTGGTCTTCCTCGACGGCCGCGCGGATGAAGTCGTCCGGCGCGTGACCGCGCGCATGAACGCGGCGTCGGAGGCGATGGATTTCGAGCAGGCCGCGGAACTTCGCGACGCGCTCGTGCATCTGCAGCACATGGAGGAGCCGACCGTCGTGCTGCAATTCGAGGGCGGCGAGCGCGATGTCGTTGGCTATGCGCGTGACGGCGACGATGCGTGCGTCACGATCCTGCGCATTCGCGGCGGCAAGCTGCTCGGCCGCGAGCATCGCTTTCTCGAAAACATCGAGAGTGAACCCGATCCAGAGGTGCTCGGCGCGTTTCTCGTGTCGAGCTATCTGCCGTCCGATTTGAAGGGCGACGAAATACTCATCCCGTTCGACTTCGCGGACCGGCCGTTGCTCGAAGAAGCGCTCGGCAAGACGCAGGTGCGGATTCCCGAGCGCGGTCCGCGGCGCGAACTGATCGACCTCGCCGAGCAAAACGCGCGGCACCTGCTCGAAGAATTCAAACTCGCCGGCCTCGAGGCAGACGAGCGCGCGGCCGATCCTGTCTACGATCTGGGAAGGGAACTCGGTCTGCACAAGATTCCGCGCAGCCTCGTCTGTTTCGACATGTCGACGGCGCAGGGACGCGACAATGTCGGGTCGATCGTCTGGTTCGAAAATGGCCGGCCAAAGCGGTCCGAATACCGTACGATGAAAGTGAAGACCGTCGACGAGGCGCACGGCCCCGATGATTTCGCGTCGATGCGCGAGGTGGTCACGCGCTATTTCCGGCGGCGCCTCGAGGAAAAAAAGCCGCTGCCGGATCTTGTCGTCGTCGATGGCGGGAAGGGGCAGCTCTCCTCGGCTGCGGAGGCGCTCGCCGAAGTGGGCCTCGCGTCGCAGCCGCTCATTTCGCTCGCAAAGCGCGAGGAAGAGATCTATGTCAACGGAAAGTCGGAGTCGCTGCGCCTGCCTCGACGCTCTCCCGCGCTTAGACTTCTCCAGCAGGCGCGCGATGAAGCGCATCGGACCGCGGTCACGTACAATCGCAAGCGCCGCACGATTCGCACCGTGACGTCGGAGCTGCTGAAAATTCCGGGGGTCGGGCCGGTGAAGCGCAGAGTGCTGCTCACCACGTTCGGCAGCATCCAGGGCATTCGCGCGGCGACGCCTGAACAAATCGCGGAGCTCCCGGGCTGGTCCGTGAGCGCCGCCGCGAAAATGCTCGACGCATTGATCAAGTCGGATCCCACCGCGCCTTCCGCCGACGCCACCGCCGTTCCATTCAACGATTCACAACTTCTGCCCGATACAGAGACATGACCGCATCAAAATGGACGCTTCACTGTTCCTCATGCACCTATACTGCGGCCGGCGACCGGCTCGCATCCGTCTGCCCGGACTGCGGTCAGCCGCTCTCCGTGAAGCTCGCGGCCGTGCCGCGCTCGGCGATCGGAAATATTTGCTCGATGTGGCGCTACCATGCCGCGATGCCGATTCTCGAGGGGGAGCAGCGTGTCTCGATTGGCGAGGGGATGACGCCGCTCACGGAGCTCCCGCACATCGCGCAGGAAGTCGGCGTGCGGCGCCTGTGGGTGAAGGATGAAGGGTTGAATCCCACCGCGAGCTTCAAGGCGCGCGGATTGTGCATGGCGGTCACGCGCGCCAAGGCGCTTGGGCTTCCCGGAGTGTGCGTGCCGACCGCGGGCAACGCGGGAATCGCGCTTGCAGCGTACGCGGCCGCGGCGCACATGCCCGCGCGCATCTACGCACCGGCGACGACACCGCCGCCGATTCTCGGCAGCATCCGCGCGTTCGGCGCGCACCTTGAGCTCGTCGACGGACACATTGGCGACGCCGGCAAGGCGACGATGGCGTTCGCGAAGGAGAGCGGATTTTTCAACGTCGCCACCGTGCGCGAGCCGTACCGCGTCGAGGGGATGAAGACGATGGGATACGAAGTCGCCGAGCAACTCGGCTGGCACCTGCCCGACGCGATCGTGTATCCGACCGGCGGCGGTGAGGGGACGATTGGAATCTGGAAGGCGATCGGCGAAATGATCGAGTGGGGATGGCTCCCGCCGGAAACGAAAAAGCCGAAGATGGTCATCGCGCAGGCCGAGGGATGCATGCCGCTGGTTCGCGCGTTCAATGAAGGAGCCGACCGCGCAACGCCATGGGAGAATCCCGCGACGCATGCGAGCGGCCTGCGCGTGCCCGGCCCGTTCGGCGATCGCTGGACACTGCGCACGATCAAGGAGAGCAACGGCGGCGCATTCGCCGCGAGTGAAGATGAAATTCGCGCTGCGACTTTTCACCTCGCGTCGACGAGCGGCATCGACGCCGCGCCGGAAGGCGGCTGCGGAATCGTCGTCGCGAAGAAAATGGTCGCCGCCGGTCTCGTGGCGAAGGATGCTGAGGTCGTGGTATTCAACACCGGTTCTGGCGCGAGCTACCGCTGGTAAGGCACGTGGTGGACGGATGGTGACAGGTGGTTTGCAGTTAGGGTTTGTGGTTGATGGTGGACGGTTGTTGGTTGAAAGTCGGACGCGGCAGTAATTGACAGTTGGCGATTGGTCGTTGGGCTTTGACAGTGTTGTTCTCTCACAGCTGACCGCTCACAGCTCCAAATGATTGCAATCCTCGATCCCTTCAGCGGCATCGCCGGCGACATGACGCTCGGTGCTCTGCTCGATCTCGGTCTCGACCCGGAGTGGCTTCGCGCGCTCCCGGCGGAGCTCGGTCTCGAGGGGATCACGGTCCGCATAGAACGCGTGAAGCGCGGCGAAATTGCGAGCTGGAAAGTCGACTTCGACATTCCGCCGCAGCCGCACGGCCGTCATCTCAAGCACCTCAAAACGATAGTCGACGCATCGTCCGCGCCGCAGCACGTGAAAGATCAGGCGAACGCCGCGTTCGAGTCTGTCGCGTACTGTGAAGCGGAAATCCACGGCACGACCGTCGAGAAAGTGCATCTTCACGAAGTCGGCGCGGTCGACGCGATTCTCGATATCGTCGGATCGCTGTGGGGATTCGAAAAACTCGGCATCACCGATGTGTACTGTGGTGTGATCGCACTCGGCGACGGTTTCGTGGACGCGGCGCACGGTCGCCTCGCCGTCCCGGCGCCGGCGACGCTGCGCCTGCTCGAAGGTCAGTCCGTGCGAAACGGACCACCGGAGAGCGGGGAACTCACGACGCCGACCGGCGCAGCGCTGGTGAAAGTTTTGTCGCGCGGCGCGCCGCCCGCCGAGTACCGTCCGATCAAGAGCGGCTACGGCGCCGGGACGAAAGATCCGAAAGGCCGCGCGAATGTCTTGAGAATTATTCTCGGCGAGCTCAGCTCAACCGCGAATGATTCGGAAACTCTCGAGCTTCTCGCCGCGGACATCGACGACATGACGGGCGAGTATCTCGCGTCTGCTGCGGACCTGCTTCGCGACGCAGGCGCTCTCGACGTCACGCTGCTGCAAACCACAATGAAGAAGGGCCGCCCCGGCGTGCGCATCGAAGTATTGTGCCGGCCGGCCGACACCAATCGTCTCGAAGAACTCCTGCTGCGCGAGAGCAGTACGATCGGCGTGCGCCGCACGACCGTCGCCCGCCGTGCGCTGACGCGCACTCAGGGATCAGTGCAGGTATTCGGCCATGATGTCGCGGTGAAAACCGTCCAGCTCCCGGGCGGTGGCCAGCGCGCAAAGGCCGAGTACGAAGATGTGCGCCGCGTCGCGCGCGAATCCGGCCGCACAACGTCCGAGATCCTCGAAGCCATCGCAAAGCAGAAATAACGGCAAAGTCTTTTGTTGTTTTCTCCATGCGAACACACCCCTTGACAGTCGAAAGGAACGATTATATCGTCCTTTCGACCGTCAGAAGGAGCCGGTGTGGCCGAAGAAAGTCGCGACGATCTGCTGCAGGGAACACTCGACATGCTCGTCCTCAAGGCGCTCCGCCTCGGACCGATGCATGGATGGGGAATCACCGAACGCCTCGAGCGCGGATCGAAAAACGCGCTGCAGATCGGCCAGGGATCGCTCTATCCGGCGCTGTATCGATTGGAGCGTAACGGATACATCGCGTCGTCGTGGGGCGTGAGTGACAACAACCGTCGCGCGCGATTCTATGAGCTCACCGCGACCGGCCGCGCTCATCTCGTCGCCGAGCGGCAGGCATGGCGCCGCATGGCGCGCGCCGTGGAACTCGTGCTTGCAATGGGTGAGTAGGCGGCGGCATGGCGAGCCCATTGATCCATCGCATGCGCGTGAAACTCGCCTTCTTGATTGGCGGCGCGCGCAGACGCGAACTGGAACAGCGCCTCGCCGACGAAACCCGGTTCCACATCGAGATGGCCACGGAGCGTCACGTGCGTTCCGGGATGAGCGCCGCCGACGCGCGACGGACCGCGCTCGCCGAGTTCGGCGGACGCGAGCGCTGGAAAGACGAAGCGCGCGACGAATATCGAAGCCTGTTCGTCGAAGAACTCGGCCAGGATATCCGATACGCGCTGCGCGGGTTCCGCCGCTCGCCGGCGTTCACCGCAGCGGTCGCCGGCACGCTCGCGGCCGGTGTCGCGGCGCTGACGCTCGCGTTCGGTGTGGTCGACGCGGCAGTCTGGCGCCAGCCGCCGTTCGCCGATGCGGCGCATGTCTCGCTGCTCTACACCAAGCGCACGGCGCCCGACGGTACCACTCGCACGGAGCGGTGGTCGTACCCGCGAATACAGCTGCTCCGGAAATCGGCCCGCGCGTTTTCTCTGGTCGCCAATTTCAGTCCCACGACGCTCAATATTGTCGACGGCGGCGACCCCGAATCGGTGCAGGGAGAGATCGTGTCATCGCAATACTTTCCGCTGCTGCGCGTCGTCATGCACCGCGGGCGCGCATTCGAGGCGGCTGACGACGACGCGCCCGGCCGGGCGCCGGTCGCGATTCTCAGTTACGATCTCTGGCGACGCCGCTTTGACGGCGATCCTGCCGTGCTCGGCCGCGTCGTGACCGTCAACGGCTTCGCGCTCACCGTCGTCGGTGTCGCACCGCGCGGCTTTCGTGGGATCACCGACAAAGCCGAGCTCTGGGTTCCGACGACCATGGCGCCGTCGCTGACGTATCCGGAGTATCTCACCACGAACCAGAACTTCATCAGCGTCGTCGGGCGCCTCGCGAGCGGCGCCGATCTCGGCGCGGCGAACGCCGAGCTCGCCACGCTCGGCCCGCGCATAAATGCGGAACTTCCTCCGAACGACCGCATCCCCGACGAAGTGCTGACATCAGCCGCCGTTTCGCTGAACGCCGCGCGCCTCGACGCCAGCACACGGCGCGCGCTCTTCGTTCTGCTCGGCGCGGTCGCGCTGCTTCATATGCTTGCTTGTGCAAACGCGATCAATCTGCTGCTCGGACGCGCTGCTGCGCGGCGGCGCGAGGCATCGTTGCGCGCAGCGCTCGGCGGCACGACCGGCCGTCTCGTTCGTCACTACGGCGCCGAGGCGCTCGTTGCCGCAGGCGCGGGGAGCGCGTTCGGCGTCGTCGTCGCCGTGTGGCTCGCGCCATTCGTCGCGGTGCCCGCGAACGTCAGATACTGGCGCAACTTCTTCGGCAGCATCGGCGCGTTCGACACGCCGGCCGGCGGCGCACGTGTCGCGCTGTTTGGAATCGCGATCGCAATGACGACCGCGCTGGTCGCAGCGTGCGTGCCCGCGGTCGGACTGGTCAACCTCGACGCGCAACAAGGGCTGAGTTCCGGTGCGCGGAGCGCCGCTCCCGGCGGTGCGTCGCTGAGGCGTCCATCCGCGCGCGGCGCGGTCGTCGCACTCGAGACTGCGCTTGCCGTATTGCTGGTCGTCGTCGCAGGACTGATGGTCGAGAGTTTTTCTCGCATGCGTCAGACGGACATCGGACTGCGCACGGATCACTTGCTCACGTTTTGGGTCCGTCCGTCCGAGGTCGCCATCCCTCCGCGTGCCGCGCCGCAGTTCATCTCGAAGTTGATCGCGTCGATTTCAACCGTCCCGGGTGTCGTCGCCGTGTCGGTCGACGGAGGAATGCCGCTCTCGGGCAGCGCGAGCAGCACGCTGATCGTAATGGGACGGCCGGTGCCGCCGCGGCTCGACGACGCGCCGCCGATCGACCGCCACTACGTCGGCCCGGATCACTTCAAGACGCTCGGCGTTCCTCTCGTTCGCGGGCGCGTTTTCACCGACGCCGACGACTCTGAGCACCCGCGTGTCGCCATCATTAGCGAGACGGCGGCGCGGCGCTTCTGGCCTGGCGAAAATCCGATCGGCGCGCGCGTGTGGTTTGGCGGCGGAAGCAGTTTCGACCGTCCCGACTCCAGTGCCGAAATTGTGGGAGTCGTAGGCGACGTTGCGGACGAACCGCTCGACGGCCGCCCGAATCGCGCGAGCTTCTACACGCCGTATAAACAGTTCAGCTACGCCACGCGCGCCGTGTTTGTCCGCACGTCAATCGATCCGGTCGCGATCGTGCCCGCGGTGCGCAAAGCGGTCGCATCGGTGGTGCCCGGCCTGCCACTGTACGATGTGCAGACGATGGAAGAGCGTGCCGGCGGATCGTGGGCTCGGCACCGCTTCGACGCGATACTCTTCGCGACATTCGGGATCGCGGCACTCGTCCTTGCCGCCGTCGGGACGTATGCAGTGGTCGCATACGCCGTCGGCCGCCGGACGCGCGAGATGGGCATTCGCATGGCACTAGGCGCGAGGCCGGAATCGGTAGTGCGCCTCGTCGTGAAGGAGGGACTGACCTTTCCGGCGGTCGGGCTCGCCGCCGGCATCGCCGGCGCGCTCGCCGTCACGCGACTGCTCGCCGCGCAGCTGTATGGCATCGGTGCGACCGACCTCCGCGTATTCGGGGCGACCGCCGGCCTGCTCATCGCCGTATCGGCCCTCGCGTGTGTCGTCCCGGCGCTCCGCGCGACGCGCGCAGACCCCCTCGAAGCGTTGCGATCGGAATAGGCGTCAAGTCCTTCATTGCCATTGTTTTCAGCCTCTTCGGCTGATAAGTTACTTCAATGGTAAAGGTCGCCCGCATCCACCCCGGCAGCATCGCTGAAGAACTGGGGATCATACCCGGCACTTCGCTGCTCTCGGTGAACGGACGGGCTCTCGATGATTTTCTCGACTGGGAGTTTTTAACCGCCGAGGACAATCTCGAAATAGAAGCGACGATGCCCGATGGCGAGCGCGTCGTGTTCGACGTCGAGCGTCCGGAGAGCGAACCGTTCGGCCTCGAACTCGAACCGCCGACCGTTCGCCGCTGCGCGAACCGCTGCGAGTTCTGCTTCGTCGAAGGCTTGCCGAAAGGACTCCGCCGCCCGCTCTACATTCGCGACGACGATTACCGCCTCTCGTTCGCTTACGGAAATTTCGCGACGCTCTCGAATGTGAAAGAGCGCGACATCGCGCGCATTCTCGAGTATCGCCTGTCGCCGCTCTATGTCAGCGTGCACGCCACGCCGTGGGAAGCGCGCAAGAAACTTCTCAACAATCCGCGCGTCCCGAATATTCTCGAGCAGCTCGGCACGCTCGCCGCCGGCGGAATTCAATTCCACGGCCAGATGGTGATCGTCCCCGGTCTCAACGACGGCGACGTGCTCGAGGCGTCGCTGTCCGATCTCTGGAACATGGGGGATGCGTGTCTGACGGTGGCACTCGTGCCAGTGGGACTCACGCAGTTCTCGCACTTGTACACCGGCGAGACCATGAATCCTGAGAACGCCGCGCGTATCCTAGCGACCGCAGAGAAGTGGGGCGAGCGCGGGCGCAAGGAGCGCGGCTTCACCTGGGTCTCGGGTTCCGACGAACTGTACCTGCTCGCGGGCCGTGAACTTCCGCCGCCCTCATTTTACGGCGACTACCCGCAGATCGAAAACGGCGTCGGCGCCGTGACCGCGCTCCGCGAGCGCGTGAGCGATGGCTTGTCACGTCTCCCGCGTCTCGATGGAAAACACATTGGCATCGTCACCGGCACATCGATGATGCCGCTCATGCCGCCTTTGCTCGAACAGCTCGCCGAAGCGACCGGCGCGCGCTTCGAACTAATACACGCTCAGAATTCTCTGTTTGGTCCGACAACTACTACCGCAGGCTTACTGGTTGGTGCCGACATACGGCGCGTACTGGGCGCTCGCACCGACTTGGACATGGCTTTGATACCCGCGGAAACGATCAACGAAAACGGACTCTTTCTCGACGACGAGGCATTCTCGGCCGTCCGCGAAGAATTCCCGATGCCCGTGTATGCGTCGTACGATTTCATCGACGTGCTCGAACTCGAAGGCTCTCCGCTCGAACCTGAGACGGCGGGTGCAGCATGAGCCTTCCCGTCGTTGCGATCATCGGCCGGCCGAACGTCGGCAAGTCGTCGCTATTCAACCGTTTCATGGGCGACGATTCCGCGATCGTCAGCGATGAGCCCGGCACGAC
>DASYSH010000086.1:0-2221 GCA_036003525.1 Gemmatimonadaceae bacterium
CCGCACTTGCCCGCTTTGCAGTTCCAGCGAACCGCCATGTCGTTGGCCTGGTCCGCCTGAATGCCGTGCACAGCGTCGAGAACCACCATTCCCTCGCCGACTTCGGTGGTGTACTCCTGAAGCCCGCCGTCCGCCTGCGCACCGCGCCAGATCCGAAACGTCGCTGTGCTCATGACTTCTGCTCCTCGATGACTTCCTGCAAGTGAGGGGGAATCGGCGGAATAGTCTCACGGCTCAACAGCATCGATCCATCCGGCGCTTTGCGCAGCCGGATGTTGAACGTGGCCTGCTGCGGATCCTTTTCGGGATAGTCGTCGCGGAAATGGCCGCCGCGGCTTTCCGTGCGCTCGAGCGCGGCACGCGTGATCGCCTCCGAGATGGTCATCAGATTCTTGAGGTCGATGGCAGTGTGCCAGCCCGGATTGTATTCACGGTTTCCTTCGGCGCCGACCTTCCCGACGCGTTCGCTCAGTCCGGCGAGTTTGCCGAGAGCGGTCTTCATTTCGCTTTCGACGCGCACGATTCCGACGAGGCTCTGCATCATCGACTGCAGTTCGTGCTGCACGTGGAACGGACTCTCGCCGCCGCCCCGTTCGAACGGGGCGAGCGCTTCGCGAGCCGCTGCGTCAACCGCCGCCGGGTCGACCGGCGCGGCCCCGTTCGCCTTTGCGAACTCCGCGGCATGCTCTCCGGCCCGCTTGCCGAACACGAGCAGATCCGAGAGCGAATTTCCGCCGAGCCGGTTTGCGCCGTGCAAACCCGCGGCGCATTCGCCGGCTGCGAACAGACCGGGGACGGACGTCATCTGCGAATCACCGTCGACTGTGATGCCGCCCATCATGTAGTGTGTCGTCGGCCCGATCTCCATCGGCACCTTGGTGATGTCGATGTCGGCGAGCTGCTTGAACTGGTGATACATGCTCGGAAGTTTTCGCTTGATCGCCTCGGCGCCGTTCGGGATCTTCTCCTTGATCCATGCGATGTCGAGATACACGCCGCCGTGCGGACTTCCCCGCCCCGCCTTCACTTCGCGATTGATGCAGCGGGCCACGTGATCGCGGGTGAGGAGCTCGGGTGGGCGACGCGCGCTCTTGTCGCCCTGCGTGTAGCGCCAGCCTTCCTCTTCGTTATCGGCGGTCTGGTTGCGATAGTTCTCGGGAATATCGTCGAACATAAAGCGCCGGCCTTCGCTGTTGCGGAGCACTCCGCCTTCGCCGCGCACGCCTTCGGTGACGAGCAATCCCTTTACGCTTGGCGGCCACACCATGCCGGTCGGATGGAACTGCACGAACTCCATGTCCTGAAGCACCGCGCCGGCGTTGTACGCGAGCGACTGGCCGTCTGCCGTGTATTCCCAGCTGTTGCTCGTGATGCTGTACGCGCGCCCGACGCCGCCGGTGGCGAGCACGACTGCCTTCGCCTTGAACAGACGGAACCGTCCGCGCTCGCGATCGTAGCCGAACGCCCCCGCCACGCGGTCTCCGTTTTTGAGCAGCGCGACGATCGACACCTCTGCATGCACGTCGATTGGCAGCTGCATGGCGTGATCCTGAAGCGTGCGAATCATCTCGAGGCCCGTGCGATCGCCGACGTGCGCGAGGCGCGGATAGCGATGCCCGCCGAAATTGCGCTGGCTGATTTTTCCGTCGGGCGTGCGATCGAACACCGCGCCCCACGCTTCGAGTTCGTTCACGCGCGCAGGCGCTTCCTTCGCGTGAATCTCCGCCATGCGCCAGTTGTTCAGGTACTGGCCGCCCCGCATCGTGTCCGCGAAATGCACGCGCCAGTTGTCGCGATCGTCTTTGTTGCCGAGCGCAGCGGCGACTCCGCCTTCCGCCATGACGGTATGCGCTTTTCCGAGCAGCGATTTGGTGACGACGCCAACGGTGGCGCCGCTCGCGGCCGCGCCGATCGCCGCGCGAAGTCCGGCGCCGCCCGCGCCAATGACGAGTACGTCATGTTCGAACGTTTCGTACTCCGCCATCAGAACAGCCTCCAGTCGGTCCAGATTCCCATTGAGCACAGGCGGATGTACACGTCGGAGAAGCCGACCATGACGAGGCTGGCCCACGCGATGCGCTCGTGATTGCGATTGAGGCAGCTGGCGCAGTCGTACGCCTTCTTGCGCACCGGACGGTCGCTCAGCTTGTCGAGAATGCCGCCTATGAGATGGCGGAATGAATGGCAGCCGAATGTGTACGAACTCAGCAGCGCGAGATTG
>DASYSH010000087.1:0-1973 GCA_036003525.1 Gemmatimonadaceae bacterium
GTTCGCATGACAGTTCAGCTGAATTCCCGCGCGGTGCACGCGCTCGGCCCACGCGTTCAGCGTATCCTGAGTCTCCGTGATGTTTCCTTTGTACGGAGGAGTCACGCCGGCGTACGGCGTGCTGAGCGCCATCGTGCGTTCGGAAAATGAACCATCGACCGTGTGCTCGGATGTCGCGCCAAAACGGATCCACTCGTCGCCAAATCCACTCGCGATGCCGTTGTTGATCATCCCGTCGAGAACGCTGCCGCTCGCCTCATAGCTCACGCGATGCTTGAGATCGCCGCGCGCGCGAACCTGCTGCAGCGCAAAGAGGTTGCCCCCCTCGTGATGCACGCTCGTGAGACCGTAGCGCGCGAATTGTTTGGAGATGAACGCGAGGCCGTCGCGGTCGCGCTGAGCGCGTTGCTCCTCGGTGAACACCGGTCGCTTGCCCGCGCGCGCGAGTGCGCCTGTCGCGCGGTCGGTAACACGCCCGTTGAGCTCGCCGCTGGCGTCTTTGTCGAACGTGCCACCCGGTGGATTCGGCGTGTTCTTCGTCACGCCGGCGAGCTCGAATGCCTTGCTGTTGTAGAACGATGTATGCCCGCCGCGATGGTGCACGGCCACCGGGTGATCGGTGGAGACCTGATCGAGATCGTGATTGGTGATCAGGCGGTTGTCTTTGACTTTCGTGTCGTCGAAGAAATATCCCTCGACCCACATCCCGGCCGGAGTCTGCTGCGCTTTCGCGCGCAGCTTCTCGATGATGCTCGCGATCGTCACGAACTCGACGACATACGGATTGCCCACGAGCACTTCGTACAGCAGCACGTTGCCGGTGGCGTGATTGTGTGTGTCGATGAAGCCCGGTACGACGGTCATGCGCTTCGCGTCGTAGGACTGCGTTCCCTTGCCGATCAGTCCGCGGATATCGGCGTTCGTGCCGACGGCCATGAAGCGGCCATTCTTCACCGCAAACGCTTCGGCCGTCGGCGCGGCAGAGTCGACCGTATAGACCACCGCGTTATGCACGACGAGATCCGCGTCCTGCGCGCGAATCGGGGCGGTTTGCGCTCCGGCGACGTGCATATTGCCCAAGTATGGTGCGCCGACGGCGCCGGCGATTCCGGCGCCGGCAAGATGCAGAAAGTCCTTCCGGCTTTGGTTTGTCATGACACAGACGATATACCTCTTTTGTGCTGTTGACCATGCTTGGCGCTTCGCCTACCGTTCTTCGAATAACCGTTCGGAAGGCGACTGCTGGGTCCGATGCCGGATCGATTTCAGTGACGCGCACACGATCGACCATGACCCCATCAAACGCGCCCAAGCCGGACGGGCCGCCGCTCGCCGTTGGCGTGGCGGGAATCGATGATATTCTTCGCGGCGGATTTCCCGCCAACTGTCTCTATCTCATCTCCGGCGCGCCGGGGTCGGGGAAGACGACGCTCGCGATGCAGTTCCTGCTCGAGGGCGTGCGCGTCGGCGAACGCGTTCTGTATGTCACGCTTTCAGAATCGCGCGCCGAGATGGACAAGGTCGCGCGCAGCCACGGCTGGAATATCGATGGCGTCGAATTCTGCGAGCTGATCCCGTCCGAGGAAAATCTCGGGCCGGAGGCGCAGCTCACCGTATTCAATCCATCGGAGCTCGAGCTCGGCGAAACGACGCAGGCTATTCTCGCTGCGGTCGGGAAGACGAAACCCACACGGATCGTCATCGACTCGCTATCCGAGCTCAGGCTCGTCGCCCAAAATGCACTTCGCTTTCGCCGGCAGGTCCTCGCACTGAAGCAGTTTTTCGGCGGAATCGACTGCACCGTATTGATGATCGATGACGAAACGGGCGACCGGAACGACGGGCAACTCGAAAGCATCGCGCATGGGGTGGTGACGCTGGAGCAGCTCGCGAACCAGTATGGCGCCGAGCGGCGCCGGCTTCGCGTCGTGAAAATGCGCGGCGTGGCGTACCGCGGCGGATACCACGATTTC
>DASYSH010000088.1:0-6699 GCA_036003525.1 Gemmatimonadaceae bacterium
CTCAACACGCTCCCGCCGCGCGACGCGAAAGTGCTGCGTCTCTATTTCGGTCTCGAGGGCGGACGCGAACACACGCTCGAAGAAATCGGCGCGATGCTCGGCGTCACACGTGAGCGCGTGCGGCAACTTCGCGATCGTGCGCTCAAGAGGCTGCGTGAGGGGGATGTGGGGCGCGCGCTGGGGAGCTTTGCTGCTTAACGGCTGACCGAAGACCGAAGTCCGAAACAACGAGCGGCCCGGGGAATTCCCTCGGGCCGCTTTGTCGTGTCGGCAGTTTGGGACTTCGGACTTCGGTCCATGCCGCCCACCATCGATTGTGCCATATTCCAATCATGATCTCGCTCGAAAATATCTACAAAGCGTTCGGATCGAAGCACGTCCTGAACGGCTTCTCCCTCGAAGTCCAAGAGGGCGAAACAATGGTCATCATTGGATACTCGGGCACCGGCAAGAGCGTCGCGATCAAACACATCGTCGGCCTCCTCGAGCCGGACAAAGGCACCGTCTTCGTCGACGGTCTCGAGGTCCCCAAGCTTCGCCGCCGCCAGCTCTATGCCCTCCGCGCGCAGATCGGCTACGTCTTTCAATTCTCGGCGCTGTTCGACTCGCTGACCGTCAACGAAAACGTCGCGATGGGGCTCGTAAAATCCGGCACGATGACGCCGAAACAAATCGCGGCGCGCGTCCAGGAATCGCTCGAGCTCGTCGATCTCCCGACTGCGGGCAACACGCTGCCGATCGAACTCTCCGGCGACATGCGCAAGCGCGTCGGCATCGCGCGCTCGATCGCGTTCCGCCCGAAATACATGCTGTACGACGAGCCCACCACCGGACTCGATCCGGTCACGGCCGCAGTGATCGACGAGCTCATGAAGCGCATGCAGGTCCAGCTCGGCGTTACCAGCATCGTCATCACGCACGATATGCGCAGCGCGTATTTCGTCGGCACGCGCATCGCGATGCTGTTCGAAGGGCGCGTGCGTCAGGTCGGCACGGTCGACGAGATCAAGAACACGACCGATCCCGTCGTGCGCCAATTCATAGAAGGACGCGCGACGCTGCACACCGCCGAGCTTTCGATGGACGAGCCGAAGGCCAACGTCACCGATCCCAGCGGTGCCGTTGTGTGACGACGGGAAAGAAGCGGCCGGCGAACGACGCTGCGAAACTACGGTCGCGCAGTCACAAACCGCGCCGCGAGACGTCGGCGGGGGGCATCGTCTTTCGCAAAGAGAGCCACTCGGCCGAGCCGCTGTATCTGCTGATCCGCGACAGCTACCAGAACTGGGGATTTCCCAAGGGGCATCTCGAAGAGGGCGAACAGCCCGACGCCGCCGCGCTCCGCGAAGTCAGCGAAGAGACCGGTCTCGCCAAATTGGAAATTCGCGCGAACGTCGAGACGATCGACTGGCACTTTCGATTTCGCGGCCGGCTCATTCATAAGGTATGCCACTTCTATTTGATGGAAGCCGCCGATAGCGCGACGAAACCGCAGCGCGCCGAGGGAATCACCGCGTGCAAGTGGGCGCGCTACGACGACGCGGCGAAGCTGATTTCATATGAGAACGCGCGCGCGGTGCTGACGCGGGCGCACACACTGCTCGCCGCGAAACCGGGAGAACGGGAAAAAGAATGACCGGGGGTGCAGTCGTCTATCCTGCGGGCCCGCACGTGCTCGCCTTCGCGACGCGCGAGCGCGCGCGCGATCTATTGAAGCGCGCCTTCCCGCGCCGCCGCGGAAAACTCGCGCTCGCGAGGACCGTCACGGAGTTCAGCTCTGCGTTCAAGAAATCCTTGATCGATGCCGTGGTGGTCGACTTCGCACACCCAACCGACGAGACGTGGAAGGCCGCCGCGCTCGCGCGGGATTATCCGAGCGTTCCTTTTTTCGCACTCGGTCCGATGCGCGTTGCCGACACCGGATCGCTCGCGCGCTGTGTCGACGGCGATTTCGTCGACGTGCTCGTCGAAGGAATGGACGACGGCGCCGTTCGCGATCTCGTGCTGCCGCACAGCTTCACCACACGCTTCAGCGATGCACTCAACGATGCGCACGTCGCGCTCGGACTCGACAACCGGCTTCAAGAACGCGCGTGGCGCGCAATTGTCGCGCAGGGCGGCCGCACGGTACGAACCGAGAACATCGCCGCGCAATTGCACGTCACGCGCGAGCATTTGAGCCGAAGCTTTGCCAAGTCGGGGTCGCCGAACCTGAAACGGATCATCGACCTCGTCCGGCTCATTGCCGCCGCCGAGCTCGCCAAGAATCCCGGCTACGACGTGACCGAAGTCGCGACTGTGCTGGAGTTTGCGAGCCCGTCGCATCTAACGAGCACGGCCGTAAGAATTGTCGGAACGCGGTCGGCATCGCTTGCAAGACTTCGCACCGGCGATCTAATAGAAAGGTTTCAACAAGGTCGCGGTCGCAGCAGGGCAGTTTAGCCGCTGAAACACCTTAGTTAACCGACCGGCAAAAAACGCTTTAACTCGTTTTAGCCCGTCCGTACTATCGATCCAGGAATGCCGGACAGTTGCAAGTTACGCCACCTTGTGATATTTTTCACAAGCTAGCCAATATCACGCCCCACACACCAAAAAATGGCATCCCAAAGCAGCCTCCGACCCGGCGAGATCAAGGACATTCTCCTTCGAGAAATCGAAGCCGCTGATCTCTCCTCTCTCGATGTCGAGGAAGTCGGGACCGTACTCGAAGTCAAAGACGGCGTCGCCCGCATCTACGGCCTCCAGAAAGCCATGGCCGGCGAAATGCTCGAGGTGACGTCCTCGGAGACCGGCGAAAAAATCACCGCCCTCGCCCTCAATCTCGAAGAAGACAACATCGGCGCCGTCGTACTCGGCGACTATTTGCAGCTCAAGGAAGGCGACGAAGTCCGTCGCACCGCGCGCGTGCTCGAAGTTCCGGTCGGACCGGAACTCATCGGCCGCGTCGTCGACTCGCTCGGCCGCCCGATCGACGGAAACGGCCCGATCAACGCGAAGGCGACGCGCAAAGTCGAGAGCGAGGCGCCCGGCATCATCGTGCGCTCGCCCGTGAAGGAGCCGCTGCAGACCGGCATCAAAGCCATCGACTCGATGATTCCGATCGGCCGCGGACAGCGCGAACTGATCATCGGCGATCGCGGCACCGGCAAGACGGCGATCGCGGTCGACACGATCATCAATCAGAAGGGAACCGGCGTCGTCTGTGTGTACGTCGGCATCGGCCAGAAGGCGTCGACCGTCGCGAGCGTCGTCGAGAAGCTGAAGGCGTCGGGCGCGATGGAGTACACGATCGTCGTCTGCGCGTCGGCATCCGACCCGGCGCCGATGCAGTACATCGCGCCATACACGGGCGCGGCGATGGCCGAGTTCTTCATGTATAACGAAGGGAAGGCGACGCTCTGCGTGTATGACGATTTGTCGAAGCAGGCAGCGGCGTATCGCCAGCTCTCACTCGTGCTTCGCCGCCCGCCGGGCCGCGAGGCATTCCCCGGCGACGTGTTCTATCTCCACTCGCGTCTCCTCGAGCGCGCCGCGAAGCTCAGCGAAGATCCGTCGGTGGTGGATGGCAAGACGATTCTGAAGCCGGGCGGATCGATGACGGCGCTGCCGATCATCGAGACGCAGGCGGGCGACGTTTCCGCGTATATCCCGACGAACGTGATTTCGATTACCGACGGACAGATCTTCCTCGAGGCGGACCTGTTCTACTCCGGCGTTCGCCCCGCGGTGAACGTCGGCATTTCGGTTTCGCGCGTCGGTGGTTCCGCGCAGACGAAGGCGATGAAGGGCGTCGCCGGTCGTCTCCGTCTCGACCTCGCGCAGTATCGCGAACTCGAAGCGTTCTCGGCGTTCGCGTCGGACCTCGACGCGGCGACGAAGCGCCAGCTCGAGCGCGGCGCGCGCACGGTTGAAGCGCTGAAGCAGGGGCAGTACATGCCGCAGGCGATGGAAGAGCAGGTCATGATTCTGTACGCGGTGACGAACGGATTCATCGACGACGTCGACACGGACAAGGTGCGCGCCTGGGAGAAGGGGTTCCAGGAATACATGAAGGCGCAGTTCCCGCAGGTCGCCGACAAGATCAAGAGCGAAAAGAAGATTTCGGATGCGACCGAGGCAGAGCTGAAGCGCGGAATCGAGCAGTTCAAGAAGAGTTTCGCGTAACCCATGGCTAAGGGGTCGGAGCTCAAAGGTCGAATAAAGTCCGTCGAGAATACGCGGAAGATCACGCGTACTCTCGAAATGATCGCGACCTCGAAAATGAAGCGCGCGCAGGATCGCGTGATCGCGGCGCGTCCCTATGCGCGCGCGCTCGCGGACGTGATTTCGAGTCTCTACAGCAAGGATCTCGAAGGCGATTTTCCGCTGCTGCGCCAGCCGAAAACTTTCAAGAAGGCGGCGGTCCTTCTGCTCACGTCGAACCGCGGCATGGCCGGCGGGTTCAACGCGAATCTGCTCAAGGAAGCGCGCGCGCTGATCAAGAAGCTCGAGGGTGAGGGCACGACCGTCGAGTTGCACGTGAACGGCAAGAAGGGCATCGGATATTTCCGCTACGTGAACCGCGCGATGGCGACGTCGCGCATCGATATCGGCGACAAACCGACCGCGGCCGACGGCGCGTCGCTCGTCGACGCGCTCATGGAGCAGTTCGCGAAAGGTGAAATCGACGCGGTGTACGTCGTGAGCGCGTCGTACAAGTCGGCGCTGTCGTCGCCGCCGGTGAGCGAGCGCGTGCTTCCAGTGACGCCGCCCGCGAAGTCCGGGGGCGGGCAGAAAAATTATCTGCTCTTCCCGGATGCGGGCTCGATTCTGAGCGAGCTGCTGCCGGCGTACGTGCGCAATGCAGTGTACAAAGCGCTCGTTGAAACCGTTGCGGCGGAGCAGGCTGCGCGCCGCACGGCCATGAAGGCGGCGACGGACAACGCTGGTGAAATGCTGAATCTCCTGCGCCGCACGTACAACCGTGCGCGTCAGGCGAACATCACGCAGGAAATTGCCGAGATTGTGGGCGGAGCGGCGGCACTCGAGTAAGGAAAGTGTGCGACGAGTGAACGGTTTTCTGTTGGTCGGTTGCGTGCGGTGATCAGTCAACCAACTAGCGGACCACCGAGATATCCGGGCTGAACACCTTATCTAACCGACCAACAGAAAACAGAGAACTCGTTTTATGACTACAGCAACCGCAACGAACGTCGGCAAAATCGTCCAGGTGATCGGTCCCGTCCTCGACGTGGAATTCCAGTCCGAACACCTTCCAGAGATCTATAACGCGCTCGAGATCCGCGGAAAATCGGACGCAGGCACCGACATCCGCGTGATCGTCGAAGTGCAGCAGCATATCGGCCGCAATCAGGTCCGCACCGTCGCGATGAGCTCCACCGACGGCGTCGTGCGCGGCATGGATGCGATCGACACGGGCTCCGCCATCACGGTGCCGGTTGGCGCCGCCGCGCTCGGACGCATTCTCAACGTGCTCGGCGAGCCGGTCGACAACGGCGCTGAGATTCCCGCGAGCGCAGAGCGCTGGCCGATTCACCGCAAGCGTCCGGATTTCGTGAACCTCGAGCCGAAGACGGAAGTTTTCGAAACCGGCATCAAGGTCATCGATCTCATCGCGCCGTTCGTGAAAGGCGGTAAGGTCGGACTTTTCGGCGGCGCCGGCGTCGGCAAGACCGTCGTGATCATGGAGCTCATCAACAACGTGCAGAAAGGTCACGGCGGCAAGTCCGTGTTCTGCGGCGTCGGTGAGCGCACGCGCGAAGGAAACGATCTGTATCTCGAAATGAAGGAATCCGGAGTGCTCGCGTCGACCGCGCTGATTTACGGTCAGATGAACGAGCCGCCGGGTGCGCGCCTTCGCGTGGGCCTCTCGGGACTCACGGTTGCAGAATATTTCCGCGACAAGGAAAACGCGGACGTGCTCGTCTTCATCGACAACATCTTCCGCTTCACGCAGGCCGGTTCGGAAGTGTCGGCGCTGCTCGGCCGCATGCCGAGCGCCGTCGGTTACCAGCCGACGCTCGCGACGGAGATGGGCGACCTGCAGGAGCGCATCACCTCGACCCGCAACGGCTCGATCACCTCGGTGCAGGCCATTTACGTTCCGGCGGACGACATCACTGATCCGGCGCCTGCGACGGCGTTCGCGCACTTGGACGCGACCGTCGTGCTCTCGCGCGCGATCACGGAGCTCGGCATTTATCCTGCCGTGGACCCGCTCGCATCGGCCTCACGTATTCTCGATCCGCAGTTCCTCGGCGCGCGCCACTACGCCGCGGCGACGGCGACGCAGCGCATTCTCCAGCGCTACAAGGAACTCCAGGACATCATCGCGATTCTCGGCATGGACGAGCTCAGCGAAGACGACAAGAAGATCGTCGGCCGTGCGCGCCGTATTCAGCGCTTCATGTCGCAGCCTTTCTCGGTCGCCGAGCAGTTCACCGGCATCCCGGGCAAGTACGTGAAGCTCGAGGAGACGATCAGCTCGTTCGAGCGCCTGGTGGCAGGTGAGTTCGACAACCTGCCGGAGCAGGCGTTCTTCATGGCTGGTGGCATCGACGACGTCGTCGAGAACGCCAAGAAGCTGCAGGGCTGATCGTGCTGACCGTCTCAGTCATCTCGCCGGAAGCGGTGCTGTTCGAGGGGACGACGGATTCCATCATCGCTCCCGCGTTCGACGGCGAGGTGGGCATCCTC
>DASYSH010000089.1:0-6020 GCA_036003525.1 Gemmatimonadaceae bacterium
GACGACACTGAGGTTCCGGTGCGCCGCGACGACTGGCAGTACTATGCGCGCACGGAGAAGGGGAAGGCGTATCCGATTTACTGCCGGCGCCAGAACGCCGCCGGCGCGCCCGAAGAAATAATTTTCGACCAGAACGCCGCAGCCGAAGGGCATGCGTTTTACCAGCTCGGCGGCTTCGAGGTGAGTCCCGATCACAATTACCTCGCGCTGCTCGTCGACACCAATGGTTACGAAGATTTCGTGCTGCGAGTGAAAGACCTTCGCAGCGGCGAGTTCACCGCCGACACGGCCGACGCGCTCGGGTTCGGCCTCGCGTGGGCCAGCGACGACTGCACGCTGTTCTATCAGACGACCGATGATGCGAAGCGCGCGAACCAGGTGTGGCGCCACCGCCTGGGTGATGCGCGCGAGCGCGATGTCTCCGTCTACGTCGATGCCGATCCGCTGTTCAACGTCGGCGTGCGGCGGTCGCGGAGCGGCGCGTTCGTCTTCCTCACGAGTTCGAGCTTCACGAGCACCGAGACGTGGCTGCTCGACGCGCGCGCGCCGGAAAGCACTCCGCAGCTTGTCGCCGCGCGCGCAATAGGCGTCGAATACGACGTCGACCACAGCGGCGACTGGCTGTACCTCTTCACGAATCGCGACGATGCGCGCGATTTCAAAGTGATGCGCGCGCCCGTGGAGAATCCGTCAGCGTGGGAGGAATGGCTGCCGTTGCGGACCGGCGTGTTCGTCGAGGGCGTGGATCTCTTCCGCGACTTCGCGGTGGTATCCGAGCGGGTGAACGGATTGCGTCGCCTGCGGATCGCGCCGCTGGCGGAAACAGCCGATGCCCACTACGTCGACTTTCCGGAGGAAGCGTACGGGGTGGTGCTCGATGAGAATCCGGAGTTTACGACGAACGTCATCCGGTTCACATATTCGTCTCTGATTACGCCGGACTCCGTCTACGACTACGACGTGGTCGCGCGCACGAGGGAACTCAGGAAGCGCGATGAAGTGCTGGGCGGATACGATCCGGCCCTGTATCACGTCGAGCGGCGCATGGCGCCGGCACGTGACGGAGTGCTCGTGCCGGTGTCGATCGTGTATCGCGCGCCACTCGAGCGTGACGGAACGCGCCCGGCCATTCTCTATGCGTATGGAGCGTACGGGCATATCATCGAGCCGACGTTCAGTTCCGCGCGACTGTCGCTCCTCGACCGCGGTTTTGTGTATGCGATCGCCCACGTGCGCGGCGGACAGGACATGGGACGCGCATGGTACGACGACGGTAAAATGTTCGGCAAGATGAATTCGTTTTTCGACTTCATCGACTGTGCCGAGTTCCTCGTTCGCGAACGGTATGCCTCGAGCGATCGGTTGGTGGCTCACGGCGGAAGCGCCGGCGGCCTGCTCATGGGCGCGATCGCCAATCTTCGCGGCGATCTCTTTCATGCGGTCGTCGCCGATGTGCCGTTCGTCGACGTGATCAACACGATGCTCGACGCGTCGATTCCGCTCACCGCTCAGGAGTGGGAGCAGTGGGGAAATCCCGCGGATCCCGCGGCGTACGAGTACATGCGCACGTATTCGCCGTACGACAACGTGCGCCGCGGCGAATATCCGCGCATGCTCGTCACGAGCGGCGTGAATGATTCACGCGTCGCGTTCTGGGAGCCGGCAAAGTGGGTCGCGCTTCTTCGGGCGAAAAAGACGGATTCCAATGTTCTGCTGTTGAAGATGAACATGGGAGCCGGTCATGGCGGCGCGACGGGACGGTATGAGCGGTTGAAGGAGGTCGCGTTTCGGTATGCATTTATGATCGATCAAACAACAGCTACTGAAAACAGACAACCCGGCGGTTAACAGAACACAGGAAGCCGAGAACTCTCACCGACGTCAGGAAGACAGAAAACCGACAGCTCAGAGCGATTGCCGAGAGCTGCCGGTTTTCGGTCTTCCTGACGTCGGTACGAGCGTACGGCTGCCTGCTGTCTGTAAACTGCGAACCACACACGAAATAATTCATCACATCCCGCAATCGCGCGGTGAAGGTTCGGGGGTGGCTTGCACGTACCTTCGCGTTCATGCAGCCCTATCGGAACCTCACCGTCTGGCGGTTCGCACACGAGCTGGCCATGGATGTCCGGCGCCTCACACTCGGGATGCCGCGAACTCACAATACTGAACTCATCGAACAGCTCCGCCGGTCGTCGCAATCCATTCCGGCAAACATTGCGGAAGGCTGCGGCCGACAGACCAATCGCGACTTTGCGAAATTCCTGCAGATCGCGATCGGATCGTCGACTGAACTTGAATATCACCTCCAGTTCTGCGCGGACGCGGATCTCGCGGACCGGGTCGAGTGTGATGCACGCGTCGCCGACACGGTGCGCGTTCGGAAAATGCTGGTGGGACTGTTGAAACGCGTTCTCGCATCGGACGGTAGAAGCGTTCCGGTACCGCCCGGCGGTTAGTCGAAGCGTTCCGGTACTGCCCGGCGGTTAACAGAGAACAGGAAGCCGAGAGCTCTCACCGACGTCAGGAAGACAGAAAACCGACAGCTCAGAGCGATTGCTGAGAGCTGCCGGTTTTCGGTCTTCCTGACGTCGGTACGAGCTTACAGCTGCCTGTAGTCAGTGAACTACAGAGCCTACAGCAACTACATCTTTCTGAGGTGAACCGACCCCGATCCCGACCGAATCCGAATCTGACCGCTGCCATCCCCGATCTGCCCGCGCAAACGATTGCGTTCCATCCGGTTTACCGTCACGGGGAAATCGGAATCGATTCCGCCGCTTCCGGTCTGGACATCGACTTCCGCATTGACCGCGCCGGGCAGCGTAACCGTCACCCCGCCCGAACCGGTCGTTGCGTCGAGCGATTTCACCGGCGATGCAAAGCCCACGCGAATCCCGCCGCTCCCTGAACTGAGGTGTGAGCGCGGCGCGCGCGCGTCATCGACGCGAATGCTTCCAGAGCCGGAACTCACCTCGAGATCCTCCGACGTAAACCCGCCGCCGGTCACGCCGCCCGAGCCGGTCGACACACGCAGGCGTTTGCCGCTCACGTCATTTGCCGTGATGCCGCCGGACCCCGACGAGATCCTGACATCGTCGCCGCTCGCGCCGCGCACATCGACGCCGCCCGATCCCGTCGCGGCGACGAGATTGCCCTTGACGTCGCGCACGGTCACTCGTCCCGACGAGGCGCTCAGTCGCAGATCTGCGGACACGTGATTTGCGCTCAGTTCACCCACGCCGAGAAACACCGCGAAATCCTTTCCCGACGGCACGAGGATTCTCACGTCCGCCCATGCTTCAGTCCCGCTTCCGCCGCCCTTCACCCGAATGCGGTGACCGCCCCAGCTGCGGTCATCGCGATCGTAGCGATCGTCGCCGCCCCACGTGCAGTCGCTGCCGATCCGGAAATCGGAACTCGACCAGCGGCCGAGATCCGGGTAGATGATGTCGTCGTCGGGAAAGCGCACGCAGAGAGTGTTGCGCCCGCGCACTTCGCGAACTTCGAGCGAGAGTTTCTTCGCGTCGTGTCCGCCTCGCGTGACCTCGACCACGACTTCGCTGCCCGAGCCTTGCTCGACCGTGACGCGGCCGACGAGATCGTATACGGCGACCGACGAGCCGGAAAGCGAACGGCGCTCCGTTTGTGCCGCCGCGGAGTGCATGGCGACCGCCGCGGCTGCCGCGACAACTCCGGTGCGAAGGATGAAAGACTTGGCCATGGGTTTTCTGTCTGTGTCGGGGTGAAAGATCGCGCGGTGCCACAGTGCCTCATCCACTCTGACACAAGGCGCACCCCGAACGGTTTGAACCGGCCGCGGCCGATCCGATTACGTTTCCTCCACCTGCAAATCCACGCCGTGAGGTCTCATTGGCCCGCTCGCTCGTCGAAGCCATCCCGTCGCAGCCGCGCCAGCCGGTCCATACCGTGTTTGGCGGTGCGCAGCTCTTCAAGGCGGGCGTCGTGGCGCGATTCCAGGAACTCGCGCTCGAATCGCTCGACAAGTTCGCGCCCGACGCCGATTCGCTCGCCGGCGCGATGGGCTTCGCGCGCGGCGCGCGCGCCGAGGCCGTGTACGCTGCGCTGCGGTCCAAACTCGAGCGAGAACCGGTCGAGGACTACCGGATCGATTTCGAGGACGGCTACGGCGTGCGGCCCGATGAGGAAGAAGACGCCCACGCGGTCGCCGCGGCAGGCGAACTCGTCGCCGGCATGAAGGCCGGATCGCTGCCGTGGCGCACCGGAATCCGCGTGAAGTCGCTGAGCCCGATCGAACGCGCGCGCTCGGTGCGCACGCTGCGATTGTTTCTGTCGTCATTGCTCGGCGGAGCAGGGGCGGTGCCGCCGAATTTCATCGTGAACCTGCCGAAGGTGAGGAGCGTCGCGGAGGTCGCGGAACTCGCGAAGATTCTCGCGGACATCGAAAAGGAATTCGCGATCGACGAGCGCACGCTGCGCTTCGAAATCATGATCGAGACGCCGCAAATCGTGCTCGGCACCGACGGACGTTCGCCGCTGCCGCTGCTCGTCGAGGCGGGCGGCACACGGCTCGTCGCGGCGATCTTCGGCGGCTACGATTTCACCGGGGCGCTGGGCATCACCGCGGCGCATCAATCGCTGCGCCATCCCGTGTGCGAGTTCGCGCGGAATATGATGCTCGTCGCGCTCGGGCCGACTGCCGTTCAGCTGTCCGATGGCGCGACGGCCGTACTGCCGATCGGCGACAGGGCCACCGTGCACGCGGCGTGGAAGGTGCATTACGACAACGTGCGCCACGCGATGGCCGGCGGGTTTTATCAGGGATGGGATCTCCATCCAGCCCAGCTCGTGAGCCGTTATGCCGCGACGTTTGCGTTTTTTGTCGAGGGGCGCGATGCCGCCGCCGCGCGGCTCAAGAATTTCCTCGCGAAAGCCGAACAGGCCACGCGCGTCGGTTCGGCGTTCGACGATGCGGCGACCGGCCATGGCCTCGTGAACTTTTTTCGTCTCGCGGTGAATTGCGGAGCGATGACGATGGACGAAGTTGCAGCGCTCATCGGAGCGACCGCGTAGCGCCGGTCGCCCCTTCGAATTTTTCCCCGATCCAAACACAACATGGCTACGCAGCGTCGCGATTTTCTTGGCTGGCTCGGCGGCACATCCCTGTTTGCGCTCGGCGGCGCGCCGGTCGCATTCGGCGCGCATGCGTCCTCCGCGCCGGACCATCCGGCGGCCGTCGACGACAAATTCGACGTCAGCTGGGCGGACAAAGTGCAGGGCAGGTTCCGCGCGGTGTTCGACTCGCCGGAAATTTCCGAGGGCGCCGCGCTTTTTCGCGCGATGATCTGGTGCGATGAATACAAATCGGTGTACGGAACGGCGCGCGCCGAGATGTCACCGGTGCTCGTCGTGCGCCACGAGGCGATTCATCTCGCGATGAACGACGAATACTGGAAGCGATTCAAGATCGGGAAGGAAGTGAAGCTCAAGACGCCCGAGGGGAAGAAATGGGCGGAGGCGAATCCGATTCGTGTCACGCCGCCGGGGACACCGGAGAAATTCTCACGTTACAATCTTGAGACGTTCATGCGCGAGGGTGGGATCGTGCTCGCGTGCGGGCTCGCGTTCTCGGATGTCGTCGGGAAGTTCAAGGATGCAGACAAGCTCGATGACGTTGCCGCGCGGCAGCGGGCGATCGAGCACATGGTTCCCGGCGTGATTCTACAGCCGTCGGGTGTGTTTGCCGTGCTCCGCGCGCAGGAGGCCGGGTGCAAGTACATGATGGCATCCTAACTGCAATGGTTCATCGTTAAAATGGTCGTTTGATATTGGTGAGTGGCCTGCCACCAATAAGCAATCACCTTTAACAATGAACCATTGCACTTCTAGTTAGTGCCCCTCGTCCAACGCTTTAATTTCTTTCACGAGCGAGCCCAGCACGCCCTTCGCGTCGCCGTAGAGCATCAGCGTGTTATCGCGGGTGAACAAAGGGTTCTCGACGCCTGAGAAACCGGTGCCCTTGCCGCGCTTGATGACGA
>DASYSH010000090.1:0-6305 GCA_036003525.1 Gemmatimonadaceae bacterium
TTGGCAGTTGGGCTTTGACAGTGTAGTTAGTAGTTAGCAGTCCGCGGTTACTGTTAATACCCAACCGCCCCCGCATCTTTGTCCCGCGGATCCACTCCCCCGATCCGCATTCCCCGCCCGTCGACCAGAATGCAGTGCGCCGTCCCCTGCGTCCCGTTCAGCTTCACGGCGTGCCCCATCGCCTGCAGCGCCTTTACGGTCGCCGGCGGAAGACCGTCCTTCTCGACGCTGATTACATCCGGCAGCCACTGATGATGAAAACGCGGCGCAGTCACGGCCGCCTGAATCGGCATCCCGAAGTCGATGACATTCAGCACGACTTCGAGCACGGTGTTGATGATCGTGCGTCCACCCGGACTCCCCACCACCGCGACGAGCTTTCCGTCCCTCGCGATGATCGACGGTGCCATGCTCGACAACATCCGCTTTGCGGGCATCGCGACATTCGCCGCCGTACCGATCAGCCCCGTCGTGTCCGTGAGTCCCGGCTTGCCGTTGAAATCGCCCATCTGATTGTTGAGCAGGAATCCCGCGCCGGGAACAACCGCGCCGACGCCGTATCCTGCTTCGAGCGTGTACGTCACCGAGACCGCCATGCCGTTCGCATCGACGACCGAGAAGTGCGTCGTCTCATCGCTCTCGTGCGCCATCGTGATCTGTTCCGGCACCGATGGCGTCGCGCGATCGCGTGAAATCGTCTTGCGCAGCTCGGCCGCGTACGCTTTGCTGTCGAGACGTTCGACCGGCATCTTCACGAAGTCCGGATCGCCGAGGTAGCGCGCGCGATCGAGAAATGCGCGGCGCATGGCTTCGGTCACGAGATGCACGTACTCCGGCGAGTTGTGCCCCTCGGCCTTCAGATCGTAGCCTTCGAGAATATTGAGGATCTCGACCATCGTGACTCCGCCGGAGCTCGGCGGCGCCATGCCGATGATGTCGTATCCACGATACTTGCCGGTGACCGGCGCGCGTTCCTTCGCTTCGTACGCGGCGAGATCCGCCTCGGTGATGAGCCCGCCGCCGCGCTTCATCTCGGCGGCGATCAGTCGCGCCGTCTCGCCCTTGTAAAATCCGTCGCGGCCCTGGTCACGGATGCGCGCGAGCGTGCGCGACAGATCGGGCAGCTTGAGATGCTCGCCCTGGCTATATGCGGTGCCGTTCTTGGAGTACTCGGCGATGCTCGCCGGATACGCGGTGAACGATCGCGTCAGCGCGCCGCTCAGCGATGCCGCCAAACCCGCGGGCACATCGAATCCGTCGCCGGCCAATTTCACGGCGGGATCGACGAGTGATTTCCAGTCGGCCTTGCCGTATTTCTGATGCGCGAGCGCGAAACCGGCGACCGTTCCCGAAACCCCGACCGCGTACAAACTGCGATGATGGATTTTCGAAGAGTACGCGCCGGTGGAGTCCGTGAACATTTGCGGCGACGCCGCGGCCGGCGCCTTTTCGCGAAAATCAATCGTTGTCGCGCGGCCGTCGGGCATGCGAATGACCATGAAACCGCCGCCGCCAATATTTCCGGCGGTCGGATACGTCACCGACAGCGCGAAGCCGGTCGCAATCGCGGCATCGACCGCGTTGCCGCCGCCGGCAAGCACGTCGCGGCCCGCCTTGCTCGCGATTGCGCTCGCGGAAACGACCATGCCGTGCTGCGCTTCGGCGCCCGCGGTCGCGGGACGATCGGCCTGAACGGCGGCTGTGGAGGTCGCGCGCGAACACGCGGCGACGAGAAGCAACGCAACGACGGGGAGACCGCGCTGGCGCAGACGCGCGGCGCGCTTCGCTGGAGTGATCATTCCGAAAATCTACGACACGTGCGACGCGTCCGTCATCCCCCGTGCAGCCGCGTATGCGGCGATCTGCAGCCGCGTGTGCAACTCGAGTTTTTTGAGCACGCTGCCGACATGTGTGCGCACGGTGTGCGTCGCGATGTTCAGGCGCGCCGCGATTTCGCGTGTATTGAGGCCCGCGCCGATCAGCTCGACGATGTCCTGCTCGCGCGCCGTCATTCGCGCCTGCTCGCGTGTCGTGCCGCGATGCGGCGTCGTGCGCGTGCCGCGCGACCGGTTCGCGATTTCGGAAAAGAACGACGCGGTTAGCGGCGTCGGCAACACCGTTTCGCCCTCCGCGACCGCGCGAATCGTCGTGATGAGTTCGTCGAAGTCTGCATCCTTCAGCAGAAACGCCGCGACGCCCGCCTTCACGAACTCGGTGATGCCCGACGGCGGCGCGACAAAATCGATCATGACGATCTTGGCACCCGGCATCGCATCTTTCATCGCCGCGACGACTTCGAGCGGATCTTCATCACGCCGCGCCGCGTCGAGCAGGAGCACCTGCGGGCACGCACGAACCACATCTTGCGCGTCATCCGACGCCGCGGCCACGCCGCGCATTCCAGGCTGCTTGTCGATCATCGCCGCGATCATGCCGCTCCGGACACGATTATCGTCGACGATGCCGACCGTGAGAATCGATTTGGACCGCATAGAAAAAACAGTAAGGGTGGTTTCAACCGTCCATCTAATAGTCTGATTGCGAATTTTTGCTTCGCAACCACCCTGTCGGACGCCGTCCTAGAAGCGGCGCAGGCCGCGTTGCTGTCACAGAAGCGGCGCAGGCCGCGTTGCTGCCACAGAATCGGCGTCTTTACGAAATCATGTCCGCGCGCCCCGCCGGCCGCTCTCCAAACCTTGCAAACAGCGTCGCTTCCAGAAGCTCGAGCTCTACTGGCTTCACGAGATGCTCGTCGAAACCGGCGTCCTCGCTCTGCATCCTGTCCTGTGGCTGTCCCCATCCCGTAAGCGCGATCAGCACAACATCGCGGAACGCAGCATCCGAGCGGATCTGCCGCGCCACATCGTATCCGCTCATTCCGGGCAGCCCGATATCGAGCAGCACGGCCTGAGGCTGAACGCGCCGCATCGCCGCCAGTGCAGTGGGTCCATCATGCACCACGTGCGTCTCCGCGCCCCGCGCGCGCAGCAGCGCGGCGATGCTGTCGGCCGCGTCTTCGTTGTCGTCGACGATCAGCAATCGGGGCAGTGCGTGCGCCGGTGCCGGCGGTGCGATGTGCCCCACGACGTGCGAGGGCTGCACCGGAACCGAGCGCGGTGTGCCCTGTCTGAGCGGCAGCCGAACGAGGAACTCGCTGCCCCGTCCCGGACCCGCGCTCTTCGCCTCCACTTGCCCACCGTGCAGCGTCACGAGCTGACGCACGAGCGCGAGGCCAATTCCGAGTCCGCCATCCGCACGGCCGCGCGTTCCACCGACCTGCGTGAACAAGTCGAACACCCGCGGCAGCATGTCGAGCGGGATTCCCGCGCCGTCGTCGCGAACCGAGATCACCGCGTCGCCGCGCTCGCGCCGCGCGGAGAATACGATGCGCCCGCCGGGCTCCGTGTATTTCACCGCGTTGTTGAGCAGGTTGCCGAACACCTGCGCGAGACGCACCGGATCGGCGTCCACCTCGAGCGGATCGAGCGGGAGCGAGGTCACCACTTCGTGATGCGCCTTCTCGATCATCGGTCGGCTCGTCTCGAGCGCACTGCGCATCACGTCGTCGAGGCGCACGCGCTGCATCCGCAGCTCGATCTTGCCGTGCGTAATGCGCGACACTTCCAGGAGGTCGTCGACGAGGCGCACCATGTGCGACAGCTGGCGATCCATCATCTCGCAGACCGCGGGGTCCATCGGTCGTCCCTCCGACATGCGCAGGAGCCGCAGCGCGTTGCGCAGCGGGGCCATCGGATTGCGAAGCTCGTGCGCGAGCGTCGCGAGAAATTCGTCCTTGCGGCGGTCGCCTTCCTGCAGCGCGCCGTGCGACGCGCGGACTTCGGTCATCATGGCGTTGAACGCGCGGCCGAGCTGTCCGAGCTCGTCGGTTCGTTCGATTTCCACTTTCTGCTCGTAGTCGCCCAATGCGATCGCTTCCGCGGCGCCTGTGAGCTGCGTCAGCGGTCCCATCATTTCGCGACTGACGAACCACGCGCTCACGGCGCCGAATGCGAGCAGCACCGCTCCGATGAGCAGTGCGCGGCGCAGAAAACGATCGACGGGCGCCATCACGGCTTTCTGATCGAACTCGACGAGCACGGTGAGCGGACTTCCCGGGACGGACCGCGACGCCGCAAACACCGGCGCGCGTCCCGGTCGCGAGTACGTCACCTGACCGCCATCGGTCGGCACGGCCACCGGCGGACCCGGCACGACGTCCGCCAGGTCGGTCCATAGGTCGCCTCGGTCGTTTCCGAGGTAGAGTGCGGCATTCGATCCCAGAAGGCCGGAGAGCTGATCCCGTCCCTGCTGCGCCCGCGATGGCTGCGCCTGAGTCGCGCGCCGCCAGCGCGCGATGTAGCCGACAACGGTGTTGCTTTCCGTGACCGCGACCACACTGGAGCTGACGAGCGCGCCATTGAGCAGCTGCAGCCGGCCGACGGCGCCGAAGTTCGGCGCCGAGTCCGCGGCGGTGAACTGCGGGGAAAGTTCTTCGTGCTTCTCCACGACGCTGTCGGCCGTGCTGAGCAGCGGCGTCCGCGCCGCGTCGAACAGCGTGACCTGATAATTCTGCGCCGGCGTCGGCGCGACATTGCGCAGCGCGGCGAGCGCAGCGACGCGATCCGCTGGTGATTTCGTTCGCAAGAAACGATGAACCGACGAATCGTTCGCCGCCGCGCGACCGCCGGTAACGAGGCTGCGCGCCGATGTTTGAAAGAGCGTCGCAATCTGCCGGGTGAGCGAGCTCAGGCGCTGCGCGCTCGTTTCAATCGCTGCCTGCTTTGCGCCTTCGTAAGAGGCGACGAGATATGTCGCGATCACCGCCGTAAGCAACAAGCTGATGATCAGTGGAAGCTTCGTCTGGATGGATAGACTGCGGAACGAAAAACGCGCGCGTTCGCGGGTGGCGTGGGTGGGTGCGGCGGGCACGGCGGTGATACCTCGTGGCGGTTCCTTTTAAAATGTCGTTGCGGGGCCGAATTGTCTGTAAGTCAGCGGACTACAGGGGTTGGTGCGCCCGTCCGGGCGGCATCGAGCGCGCCGGCGGCTGGAAAGGCCACGCGCACGGCGGCGGCTTGTCCCGTGGCCGCGACTTCGAGCACCACCCGGGCCGCACCGTCGATCTGAACCTCCCGCAGGTGCACGGTGATCTCTCCGCCGTCGGGGAGCGTGTCACGCGCATTCGACACGAGGTTCACCAGGACATGCTCGACGACCGGCGCCGGAAGGCGGAGCTTGTTGGTCCCGGGGTCGACGATGATTCGCAGCGCGACCGACCGTGGCAGCAGCAGGCGGAGCAAATCCTCCTGCTCGGCGACCGCCTTGCCCGCCTCGACCCAGACCGGCGGCGCGCCGCTTTGATCGGGCCGCGCGAATGCCATCAGATACTGCACGAGACGGCCCGCGTCCGTCGTCGCCGAAGAAATGCGATCGATCAACTCTGGACGGACGGGCTGGCCCGCATCGGTTTCGCCGCGGAGTTGTCGTGCCGAGAGCCCGATGGAGAACAGCAAATTGTTCATGTCGTGAGCGAGTCCCGCGCCGAGCGTCGCGAGCGTATTGAGGCGCTCGGTTTCCAGCATCGCGGCCTGCGAGCGGTCCAGGCGCGCCGTGATGACGCCGCTGATCTGCGCCGCGACGACGAAACCGAGAATCACGATCACGACGCCGATCAGCGCCGCCCGCTTTAGGAACTCATCAGGCTCGGCGAGCATCGAATCTCTGGACAGTTCAATCGCGACGTACCATGGCGAGCCGGGGACCGCGCGCGCCATGGCGTATTCGTCTCCCTGATCCGGCGTCGAGTATGCAACGACGTCCTTCGAGGCGCGCACGTCGACGGGCGGCGCAGGAACGACTTTCGCCAGATCGGTCCATACGCCGCCGCTGTCGTTGCCGATCAGCAACGCTGAGTTCGGGCCGATGAGCTTGAGCAACGGGCCGCGCGCCGCGGGCGTCGTGACGACGCGACGCCACTCGGCGTAATAGCCAATCGGGTGGCCGGCATCGACGATCGCCGCCACGACAGGCAGCACTACCGTGTCATGTTCCGCGCGCAGCCTCCCGATCGCAACATGGTTCGGCGCGGCGCCGGCGCGCGCGATTTCCGCGGCCAGATCACCGTGCGGCGCGGCGGTGTCGGCTGCGCTGGTGGCAAGAAAGTCCCCCCGCGCATTCCAGAGTTCCGCCGCGATCTTCTGGGAATTCTGCGCGCCGGGCTTTCGCATGGTCGTGAGCGCGGCGGCCCGGCTCGCCGCCGTCGGTGCGCGAAGAAAACGCGTCAGCGTGGAGTCGTTCGCCGCGGC
>DASYSH010000091.1:0-4862 GCA_036003525.1 Gemmatimonadaceae bacterium
CTTGAGCGGCCGGTCGATTTCAGCGGTGACCCAGTCGGAGATCACGAACACGATCGCATGATGCGAGAGCACGCGCGATGCATAGTCGAGCGCGAGCGCGAGATTCGTTCCGTTCGATGTCGTCGGCCACGCGAGCACATCGCGCACGAGGCGTAGCGCGTGGCGGCGGCCTTTGCGCGGCGGCACGACGTGCTCGATGCGATCGGAGCACAAAATGAGCCCGACGCGATCGTTGTTGCGCGTCGCGGTCAGCGCGAGCACGGCGGCAAGCTCCGCCGCCATCGCCTGCTTGTCTTTTTCTCCCGTGCCGAAACGGCTCGAGCCGGAGCAGTCGACGATCAGCATGACGGTGAGCTCGCGCTCCTCGACGTAGCGCTTCACGAACAGCCGGTGCATGCGCGCGCTCACGTTCCAGTCGATCGTTCGCACTTCATCGCCCGACTGATATTCGCGCACCTCGGAGAACTCCATCCCCATTCCCTTGAACACGGAATGGTACTCGCCCACGAAACGCGAGTTCACGAGGCCGCGCGTGCGGAGCTCGATGCGCTTGACCTGCCGGAGGATATCCGGCGATATGGACGGAGATTCGGTCATGCGTCGCCCGTCATTGTGCCGGTCACCCGTCGCTCGTGCCTTATGGTGACGGGACCGCGTCGAGCACGCGCTGTATGACTTGATCGCTCGTCACGCTCTCGGCCTCGGCCTCGTACGTCAGCAGCACGCGGTGCCGCAGGACGTCGGGCGCCATCGCCTTCACGTCATCCGGCGAAACGAACGCGCGTCCGCGCAAAAACGCGTGCGCGCGCGCCGACTGCGCGAGCGCGATCGTCGCGCGCGGGCTCGCGCCGAACTCGATGAGCGGCACGAGATCGCCGAGCTTGAAATCCGCCGGCGCGCGCGTCGCGTGCACGAGATCGACGATGTAATCCACGATGCGCGCGTCGAGAAACAGCTCCGCGATGCGCTTCCGCGCGGCCATGATGGCCTGCGGGGTCGCGACCGTGTCGATCGCGATCGCCGCGCCGCCCGCCATGCGCCGCATGATTTCCTTTTCTTCGTCGCGGGTCGGATACCCGACGCGCAGCTTGAGCATAAACCGGTCGACCTGCGCTTCGGGAAGCGGATACGTCCCCTCCTGCTCGATCGGATTCTGCGTCGCGAGCACGAGAAAGGGCTCGTCGAGCTTGAACGTGGTGCCGCCGATCGTGACCTGCTTTTCCTGCATCGCCTCGAGCAGCGCGGCCTGCACCTTCGCCGGCGCCCGGTTGATTTCGTCGGCGAGCACGATGTTCGCGAAGATCGGGCCCTTCTTTACGGAGAACTTTCCGCTCGACTGATCGTAGATCTGCGTGCCCACCACGTCGGCGGGAAGCAGGTCCGGCGTGAACTGAATCCGGCTGAACGATGTGCTCACGGTTTCCGCGAGCGTGCGCACCGTGAGCGTCTTCGCGAGACCCGGCACACCTTCGAGCAGCACATGTCCGCCGGTGAGCAGCGAAATGATCAGGCGTTCGACCATCGCGTCCTGGCCGACGACGCGCTTCGCGACTTGATCGAGGACGCCCTGGATCAGCGTGTGGTCGAGCTCGGATTGGTTCTCGGAAGCCATTCGTGTATTACCCCGTTCCCTTGGCTACGGCTTGCAAAAGTTTTCGTTCACGGCTGTTGAGCGCGCGCGCAGATCCCGACGGCAGCGAACCGAGCTCGAGCGGGCCGAACTTCGTGCGCACGAGCCGCAGCACTTCGAGTCCGAGCGCCTCGCACAAACGGCGCACTTCGCGATTTTTTCCTTCGCTGATCGAGATCGAAAACTCCCAGAGCCGGTCGCCGACCGGATGCGCCTCGACGTGATCGGGCTTCACGAAACCGTCTTCGAGCTCGACACCCTTCTTCGCGGACACGACGGCATTGGGCGCGTTCCCGCGCACCGTCGCCACATATGTACGCTCCACGCCCGTTTTTGGATGAGTGAGCGCATGCGCGGCGTCACCATCCGTGGTCAGCAGGAGCAACCCTTCGGTCATGTAATCGAGACGGCCGACGTACGTGAGTCCCGGCGTCGCGGGCACGAGGTCGAACACCGTGCTGCGGCCGCCCGGATCGCTCTTGGTGGTCAGCACGCCCGTCGGCTTGTTGAGAATCATCCACACCGCTGGCGCCGGCGCCGAAACCTTCTGGCCGTCGACGGTGATCTTGTCCGTGTCGGGATCGACGGTCTGTCCGGTGCGCGCGACGACACCGTTCACTTTCACACGTCCGGCGGCGACGAGTTCTTCGGCCTTGCGGCGCGACGCAATTCCCGAGCGCGCGAGCGCCCGATGAATTCGCATGCCCGCCGCCTTCCCGGCCGGCTTCATGAAACCATCACAGCGGCTGCGGTTCGCGGCGGAGTGCGATCGCGAGTTCGTCCACGCGCGGCAGTTCTTCGAGATGGCGCAGCGCGAATTGTTCGAGGAACAGCGGCGTCGTGCCGTACAGCAACGGGCGGCCGAGCCCCTCGCCCCGCGCGACCACTTCGACGAGCCCCCGCTCGAGCAGCGACTTCAAAATCGCGCCCGCATCGACGCCGCGAATATCGGCGACTTCGGCGCGCCCGATCGGCTGCCGGTACGCGATGATCGCGAGCGTCTCGAGCGCCGCGCCCGACAGCCGCTGCGGACGGATCGCCATGCGGGCGCGTTCGATCGCCTCGGTGAATTCGGGGCGCGTGAGAATCTGCCAGCCGCCGCCCTGCTCCACGAGTTCGACGCCATGCTCACCCTCGTCGAACATCGTCTTCAATTCTTCGAGCGCCGCGCGCACGTCCTTGACGGACGCGTCGCTATCGAGCTCGACGAGTTCCTCGGCCGCTATGGGCCGGGGACTCGCGAAAAGCGCCGCTTCAAGCAGCTTCGCCAGCGAGTTCACGAGAGATCTCCACATCGGCAAAAGGTTTTGGCTGCGCGAGCGACAGTTCGTTGCGCCGCGCGAGTTCAAGCAGAGCGAGCAGTGCGGACAGGACTTCCCACGGTTCCGCGCCGGGGCGCACGACGTCGCGCCAGCGCGCGCGCTGACGAAGCGCGAGCACCGCGCGGATCGTCGTGATGGCGCCGTCGACGTCGAGCGCGCGGGGGACGACTTCGTGCAGCGTCGGTTTCCGCGCGGCGCGCAGCACGCGATCGACCGCGACGAGCAGCTCGGCGAGCGAGAGCGCGAGCGGAGCCTGCGGCGGTGCGGTCAGTTCGGGGGAATAACTCCGCGCGAACCGGTTCCGGCGGTCTTCGCCGAGCCGCTCGAGCACGTACACCACTTCGCGCATCTGCTGGTATTCGAGCAGCCGGCGCACGAGTTCCGCGCGCGGATCCTCCCATGCATCGTCGCCTTCATGCCGCGGCAGCAGCATGTGCGCCTTGATGCGCAGCAGCCGCGCGGCCATCTCGAGATATTCCGCCGCGTCGTTCAGCGCGAGGTCGCGCATGCGCACGAGGAACTGCTCGCAGATGCGCGCAATCGGAATGTCATAGATGTCGATTTTCTCGTCGCGAATCAGCGAGAGCAGCAGGTCGAGCGGCCCGTTGAAGTGCGTCAGCTCGACGACGAAGCTTCCCTCGTACGCGCCGGCGGACGCCGGTTCTTGCACCGCGGCTACGTCGTCCATGGGCTCGGCAAAATGAAGGGGCCAACGAGTTCGGCGGCGTGATCGCGGAGAATCCAGACCGGCTTCATCCACGCCGTGACCGGAGTGCCGATATAAAGCAGCGCGACGAGCACGAGAATTCCGTAGCGGCCGAACCGCTGGTAGTTCCACGCCCATTTCGGCGGCAGCAGATGCTTGATCACGTGCGAGCCATCGAGCGGCGGGATCGGAATCAGGTTGAACATCGCGAGCACGAGATTGATCGTGATGCCGTAGAAGAACATGAGCTGCACGATCGCGAGCGACGATGCGATCGCCGGCGCGGCGCGGCCGAGCAGACCGACCGGAATGATGAGCACCGTGAGCGCGATCGCGATGAGAATATTCGTCGCGATGCCCGCGAGCGAGACGATGATGTCGCCCCGGACGTAGTTGCGATAATTGCGCGGATCGACCGGCACCGGCTTCGCGCCGCCGAAGGCGACGCCCATCGTGAGGAACGTGATCAGCGGCATGATCAGCGTCATCATCGGATCGATGTGCTTGAGCGGGTTCCATGAGAGTCGGCCGAGCGACTGCGCGGTGGCGTCACCCTGGCGCAGTGCGGCGTATCCGTGCGCGTACTCGTGCGCGACCATTGAAAAAAGCAAAACGGGCGCAACGAGAAC
Source organism: Gemmatimonadaceae bacterium (assembly GCA_036003525.1). Lineage (GTDB taxonomy): Bacteria > Gemmatimonadota > Gemmatimonadetes > Gemmatimonadales > Gemmatimonadaceae > Fen-1231. Next base: position 4,288 of record DASYSH010000091.1, read on the forward strand.
AAACGTTTGGAACTTGTTCAATGACGGTCGGGTTCGGCGTCTGAAATGAGGCCCTCTCGGGCAGTCGGACCGTAAGTTAGGGGTCGCGTGCGTGAGAGTCAAAACCTTGTCGCGCCTTGACTTTCCCCTCTCAGCCGCCTACTCTCCACGCTCTCGCCCGTGCGCCGCGCGGGCGTGTTTGCGTTCAGGCCGCTGGGCATCCGGCGCCGCCAAAAAACTACCCTAGTCGAGAGATCGTTTCGTGCCGAGAATTGCTTCCGCCAAGAAGAACATGCGCAAGTCGCGCGCAGCCGCCGTGCGCAATCGCGCGCAGCGCGCCGCACTTCGCACTGCCGTCAAGAACGCGAAGGCCCCGGGATCGTCCCCCGCAGCGAAGAAGGCCGCGACCGCATTGCTCGACCGCGCCGCTCGCAAGGGACTGATTCATCCGAACAACGCTGCACGGCACAAGTCGAAGGTCGCGAAGACCAAGTAGCGATCGAAGATGAAGGATGGAAGATCGAAAGGGCCGCGCTCAACGCGCGGCCCTTTGTCGTTTCCAACTTCGATCTTCCATCTTCCATCTCCTTTCAGAA
>DASYSH010000092.1:0-2792 GCA_036003525.1 Gemmatimonadaceae bacterium
TATTTCGCGCACGACAAGCTCGTCGCGCTGCTCGAGTCGACATTCGGCGAGGTCGAGGCGGTGCCGGTGGATTTCCGCAGGTATGTCGGCGCGCAAATCGGGATTCACAATTCGAAGGGCGAAAAGGTGGGGCAGGTCAGCCATCTGACGAATCAGGAATTTTTGTTCGTGGCCGGGCCGGAAGCCGGCCGGATCGTGACGGATGCGACGGCGAATATGGCGGGCGCAGCGTAAGATCAGGATATGCACCGTAAAGCCATTGCCCACCTCCGCGCCGCCGACCCGGCCCTCGGCGCAGTCATCGACAAAGTCGGCCCCTACAAACTCAAGGCTCGCGCCGACGGAACACATTTCGACCACGTCGTGCGCAGCATCGTCGGACAGCAGCTTTCCGGTGCCGCCGCGCAGACGATTTACAAACGGGTTCTCGATCTCAAAGGCGGCGCTCCGCCGACTCCGAAAGATTTCCTGAAATTTCCGGTCGAGAAATTGCGCGCCGCGGGACTGTCGGGCCGAAAGGTCGAATATGTGAAGGAGCTCGCGCAGCGCACGCACGACGGCTCGATCGCCATCCTGAAAATTCACGAGATGGACGATGATGCCGTCATGGAGACGCTCGTGAGCGTGCGCGGCATCGGACCGTGGACCGCGCAAATGGTGATGATGTTCCGGCTCGGCCGTCCGGATATTTTTCCGGAGCTCGATCTCGGCGTGCAGAAGGCCGTGCAAAAATTGCGGCGGATGCGGAAGCTTCCGACACCAGCGCAGATGACGAAGATTGGTAAGACGTACGCGCCCTATCGCACGTACGCGGCATGGTATTTGTGGCGAAGCCTCGAGCTTCCGGGGGAGTGACGCTCTGAAGGTCGCTATCACCGGCTCGACCGGACTCATCGGCGGCGCCCTCGCCCGCGCGCTGCGCGCCGATGGCGACGACGTCATCGCCATTCCGCGCGGCGGATCCGATCTCGGGGGCGCCGACGCCGTCGTGCACCTCTCGGGGTCGCCCATCGCCGTCCGGTGGAACGCGCTGCGAAAACGCGAGATCCGCACGAGCCGCGTCCTCTCCACGCAGCGGATTGCGGATGCGATCGACGCGAGCAAGCCCGCGCCGCGTGTGTTCATCTGCGCCTCGGCGATCGGGATTTATGGCGACCGTGGAAGTGAAGCGCTGACGGAGCAGAGCGCGCCCGGCGACGACTATCTCGCCGGGGTCGTGCGCGAATGGGAGGCGGCGGCGCGCGGCACGCGGGTCCGAAGCGTGCAGCTGAGATTCGGCATCGTGCTCAGTCCCGACGGCGGGGCGCTCGCGAAGATGCTTCCGGTGTTCCGTATGGGACTCGGCGGGCGGCTTGCGACGGGCGCACAGTGGATGAGCTGGATCGGACTGCACGATCTCGTGCGCGTCATACGATTTGCAATCGCGTCGGCGGACATGAACGGCGCGGTGAACGCCGTCGCGCCGTCGCCCGTGACGAACGCCGAGTTTACGCAAACACTCGCCCATGTGCTGCGCCGGCCCGCTTTTTTCGCGGTGCCGGAGTTCGCGCTGCGCACGCTGTTCGGCGAGGCCGCCGAAATGATGCTCGCGAGCCAGCGCGTGATTCCGTCGCGGCTCCAGAACGCGGGATTTGAATTCGACGCTCCGACGCTCGAGAGCGCGCTGCGCCGCGAGCTGTAGGCCCCGCCGGCAGTAGCGGCGTCCACTCGCGCCACGGTAAGTTGCCGTCACTCATGGATCTCTCGTCAGCGCGTGTCGTCGTCACCGGCGGTTCGGGGTTTCTCGGCAGGAGCGTGGTTGCGCAACTCGCGGCGCGGGGCTGCAAATCGGTCATCGTACCGCGATCGAAGGACTACGATCTGCGAGACCGTTCGGCGGTGCAGCGTCTCTATCGCGATGCGCGCCCCGACCTCGTCATCCATCTCGCCGCCGTCGTCGGCGGCATCGGCGCAAACCGCGCCCACCCCGGCCGCTTCTTTTACGACAATGTGGTCATGGGGATCGAGACGCTCGAGCAAGCGCGCCTGTTTAACGTCTCGAAGTTCGTCGGGATTGGAACCATTTGCGCGTATCCAAAAATTACGCCGGTCCCGTTCCACGAAGACGATCTGTGGAACGGCTACCCCGAAGAGACCAACGCGCCCTACGGCATCGCGAAGAAAATGCTGCTCGTACAGTCGCAGGCATACCGCTCCGAATACGGTTACAACGCGATTCATCTTCTCCCGGTGAATCTGTACGGGCCGGGCGACAACTTCGATCCGGAAAGCTCTCACGTGATTCCTGCGCTCATCCGCAAGATGACCGAGGCGGCCGACAGCGGCGCGCGCGAAGTCACACTGTGGGGCGACGGCACGCCGACGCGGGAATTTCTCTACGTGGATGATGCGGCCGAAGCGATCCTCCTCGCGAGCGAACGCTACGAAGGCGCCGAGCCGGTGAACATCGGTAGCGGAATGGAGATTCGCATCGCGGATCTCGCGCAGGAAGTTGCGCGCGCCGTGGGTTTCAGCGGTGACGTCAGGTGGGATGCGTCGAAACCGAACGGCCAGCCGCGCCGGTCGCTCGACACGACGCGCGCCGAACAGGCGTTCGGATTCCGCGCGCACACGCCGTTCGCCGACGGGCTGCGCGAAACCGCGGCATGGTTCCGCGCGAACCATCCGAAGCGCTGACGGCAATCCCGGGTGCCTCCCGGACGAACTGTTAGATTCAGGGAGGCACCCGGCCGACTTTTTCAGACGTACAAACGCAAATGCCGCTGACGACTTTCGACGCACTCCCCGACGAC
>DASYSH010000093.1:0-1570 GCA_036003525.1 Gemmatimonadaceae bacterium
GGCGGCAGTTGCTGCGGGCTCGACGCGTATTGCGTCGTGACCTGATTGACCTTTCCGTCGAGCTCGCTTTTGAGCACCACATCTTCGTCGACGACGGCGACGATGCGATCGAGTGGCTCGGCGCTCACCGCCTGAGCGTGGGCGACGTGCGGCGCCGCGAACGCCGCGGCAGCGAGGACGAGGGCGAGGACGAGATTCTTCATGGGGATTTCCGGATCCGACTGATTTCGACGGCGGCGCGCGCCGGCGGCCTCATAGTTTCGCAGAGTCGGCGCGGGCCGCGCGCAACGCGCTGGTTAAGCGTTCCGACGGCGGCTTTCGGCTAGCCGCTAGACGCCGCCAAGTTATTGATAACCAAGGATAGCACGGCGCAGGAAATCGTCGGTCTTCTGGCCGATGGATCCCACGCCCTTGAACTCGAGCTCGAAATAAACCGCATTGTCGACGTCGCCCTGAGCATTGTGGACCCAGTGCCGCGCCAGCACGCGGAAGGCGACGCAGCAGCTGTCGTGCTCGAAGCCGATGAAACGCTCGAGCGTGCGCCCATCTTTGCCGTGCGGATCGGTTGGCAGCGCGAGCGGATTGTTCAGCGCATAGTTCCAGCGGCCGATCAGGCTCCATGCGGGCGTCAACGGCACCAACGCGGACACGTCCACCTGTTCGAGGAAATTGCGCCGGAAACGATACGAGAAGTTGAGTATGCCGCCGCTGCCGAAGCGGTCCTGCAACGTGACTGCCGAAAGATCCGTGCGGTGCGCATTCGGATTCCACTGCTGATCGAGCGTCACGCGCCAGCGGTCAGTCAGATGCAGATCGAGCTCGCCGGCATAGGTCGAACCGCCGAAGTCGGTCGGTGGCACATTCGGAAGCTGTACGCGCTGATCGTCGAAGTAGCGGATCTCGCCGATGCTGGCCGACAGGCGCTCGTCGCCGGTCGCGTCTTCGAGCAAGCGTGTCGTCACCGCGAGCGAAAGATTGTTCGCATCCATCTGCCGGTCGGCGCCGACGAAACGGTTAGTACGGAACAGCTCGCCGAAGCTGAAGGGAATCGCTTGCGTGTCGAAGATCGGAATGTCGTTCTGGTTGCGGTACGGCACGCGCAGGTAATACGCGCGCGGCTCGAGCGTCTGCGTCCACGCCGAATCGCCGATCGAAAGGCCGCGCTCGAAGATGAGCCCGGTATCGAGACTGAAGATCGGCACGCCGCGCGTCGGATTCTTGTCGTTGAGCAGCGGATTGGTCGAGTCGTTGAGGTGATCGAGCGAATACGCCGTGTAGCGATAGCCGAGCTGCGGGCGGAAGAAATACGCGGCCGTCTCGATCGGAAACGCGAGGTAAGGGAACGCATCGAAGCGCTGGCCTTCGACCGCGTGATCCTTTGTGAACGCGATGAATTCCGAGTTGACGCCCCAGGTCAAATTGCCGAGAAACGCCTGCTCGCCGGTGAACGTGATGCGCGGTAGTCGATGATAGGGCTCGTATTGATCGGCGATGGTCGGATCGGTGATCTCATAAACGTCGCCGCCAAAGCTCGCGTTCCACCAATCGCCGTGGCCGTAGAGATACGCGC
>DASYSH010000094.1:0-1923 GCA_036003525.1 Gemmatimonadaceae bacterium
GGATTCGTCATGATGCGCGGGCCGTTTCGAAACGCTCGAGAGACGGCGTGAGCATGAGACCCTGGACACCGTGCCTCTCGAGAAATGCCTTTCCGCCCGAAACACCAAGGGCGAACGCAGCGGTCGCAAGCGCATCCGCGACCATCGCCGACGGCGCGATGACGGTCACACTGGCGAGCTCGGACGCCGATTCGCCCGTCCGCGCGTCCATGATGTGATGCCCGCCATCCGTCGCGCTCTCCTTTTCATAGTCGCCCGAGGTGCACACGGCGGTGTTCGAGAGATGCAGCGTCTCTATGAGGGATTGCTCTCGCGGGTGACGGATGCCGATTGCCCACGGCTCGCCTTTCACGTTGTGTCCGCCGAGGTAGAGATCGCCGCCCGCATCGATCGCGAAATTTTCGAACGGGTCGAGCTCGCGCGCCGCCACGTCCACGGCGAGTCCTTTCGCCACCGCGCCAAGATCGAGCACGAGCGGCTTCAGAAGCGTGACGGTTTGCTCATCGGCGTCGATCAGGACGTCGCGCCACGATACACTTGGATCTGCATCGATATCCGACGCGGCGCTCTCGCCCGTCTGATAATTTCGGTCGAACCCGCGAGACTCCATTCGGCGGCCAACCGTCGGATCGAATGCGCCGCCCGTTTCCTCGGCCACGGTCAGCGCGAACTGAATAGCCGCGAACAGCATCGTGCTCACCCGCACCGGTTTGGACTCGTTCGCGTGGGCCGTCAATTGGCGCAGTTCGCTCTGTGGATCGAACCGGCTGCAGCACTGCTCGATACTGGCGAACCAATCGGCCGCGCGTCCAACAGCCGAGGCACGATCCGCACGCCGCGCGTCGTCGTCGCCGCGACCGACGACTTCAATCGTGATGACCGTGCCCATGCGCGCGAACGTGTGGACGAGCGAAAAAAAACCGTCGCTCAAAGACCTCTGGCCTTCTTGAGCGCTTCGATCACGCCGTAGTAAAACGCGTTGCTGCTCTGCGTCGCGCCGGACACATAATCCACGTCGGCGCTCTGGCGCTGGACGACCTGACCCGGCAACGCGGAGACCCACGAACAGGAATACTGCGTGCGGCATTGCGAGATATACGCGCCGATGATCTTGCCGTTTTCGATTTCGACCGACGCCTGAATGTCGCCGTGACGCGACGTGCCCCATCCATAGAACACGCCGTCTTTCAGTTTGCCGTCGGATTTTTTCTCCGACGCGTTCGCGCTGGAATCGACCGCGGGCGCGGCGACCGTCGGAGCCGGCGCTGGTGCCGGGGCCGATGCGACCGGTGCCGTCGCGGGCGCTGTGACTGGGGGCGCAACGGGCGCCGCAGGTTCAGCGGAAGCGGTCGCGGCAGGCGCAGCGTGAGCCGTCTCGGGCGCGTGTGATGCCTTAGCCGATTTCTTAGAAGATGACGGTTCGATGACAGCAGGTGCGGACGCCGTTTGTGCGGGCGCACTCGTGACCGGCGCGTCCGCGCGTACATTCGACTCCGGCGAGAGCGCCACCGCGCTTCGCCGCTGCACGGATTCTCCCGCAAACCGCTCCGCGGCTTCACGCGTGCGGAAGTATCCCGCAGAGTACACGGTGAATACCGCCGCCGAGCCAAGGGCGACGAGATTGTTTTTTAGCCACAAATGCGACGGCTTCGTATTTTCCGCTGGTTCGGTCATTGTCTTTGAATTAGCCCGGCAACCACAGTCCCTGTAAAGGAGAGGACTTTCGTGCGCGCATTTCCGTTAAGAATCGCCACAAGACTTGTCGCCGTTTGCTTGCTGTCGATCCCCGTCGTTCAGTTAACGGCGCAAAGCTCCGATGTGTTTGGAGCGATGCACTGGCGGCAGATCGGCCCAACGCGCGCCGGACGCGCGCGCGCACTCGCCGGCGTGCCCGGTCAGCCGAACGTGTTCTACATCGGCTTC
>DASYSH010000095.1:0-4688 GCA_036003525.1 Gemmatimonadaceae bacterium
AAAGGGATATCGCACCGACGCGGAAATCGCGGCCGACACGGCGCGCGATCCGCTGCCGCGGCTCCGCGCGCATCTCGTGCCCGGATTTATTTCCGAGAAGGATTGGAAGAAACTCGAGGGCGAAGTCTCGAAGGATGTCAGTGTCGCACTGGCCGGGGCGCGCGCGCGGCCCGCGCCCGTGCCGGATAAGATCAAGCGCTTCGTGTACGCGGAAACGCCGGAGCCGGGCGACGCGCTCGCGATGGGCGGCCTCACGCGCGACGAAATCTCCGCGCTCGGAGGCACCGAGACTGCAAGCGAAGACGGCGAGATGCTGCGCTTCGCGGACGCTGTGCGCCGGACATTGCGCGTGGAATTGGAGCGGAATCCAAAGGCGATTGTCTTCGGCGAAGATGTCGGCGTGAAAGGTGGCGTGCATCTCGTGACCGAAGGCCTGCAGAAATCCTTTGGCATCGCGCGGGTCTTCGACACGAGCCTTTCCGAGGAAGGCATCATTGGCCGCGCGGTCGGCATGGCGATCGGCGGGCTGATGCCGGTCGCGGAAATTCAATTCCGCAAATACGCCGACCCGGCGACGGAACAGCTGAACAACTGCGGCACGATGCGCTGGCGCACAGCCAACCGCTTCGCCGCGCCAATCGTCGTGCGCATGCCCGGCGGATTTGGCAAAGACGTCGGCGATCCGTGGCATTCACTCAGCGCCGAAGTGATTTTCGCCCACGCGATCGGATGGCAGGTCGCGATGCCGTCGAACTCGGCGGACGCCGTCGGACTGCTCCGCGCCGCGATGCGCGGATCGAACCCGACGATCTTTTTCGAACATCGTTCGCAGCTCATGACGAGCGACGGCAGCGCGCGCTACCCCGGCGACGACTACATCGTGCCGTTCGGCCGCGCGAAGAAGCTGCGCGAAGGCAACGACATCACCGTCGTGACATGGGGCGCGATGGTGCACCGGTGCGTCGCGGCCGCCGAGCTGTTTGGGGAGAAAGTTGAGCTGCTCGATCTTCGCACGATCGCGCCGTGGGATCGCGACGCCGTGCTTGCCTCAGTCGCGAAAACCGGCCGCGTCTTGGTCGTCCACGAGGACACGCTCACCGCCGGATTCGGCGCCGAGATCGCGGCGACGATCGCGCGTGAGTCGTTCTGGAGTCTCGACGCGCCGGTGGACCGTCTCGCGGTCGAGGACGTGCCGATGCCCTATCATGAAAACCTGCTGAGCGCCGTGTTGCCGAGCGCCGCGACAATCGGCGAAAGAATCGAAGCGCTCCTGAAGGCGTAGACTCAGCGACCGCTTTCTTCAGCGCCGCGCAGCCACAAGACCGCCAGCGAACACGGCTCCTTTCCGCGCCACGCCTCGTTCTTGTACCACTGCGGGATTTTTTCCGGCGCGTCGTAGTATTCGATCGCCGTCACGTCGCGGAAGTTCATTTGTAATTCGTTTTTCCAGAGCGGTCGCCGTCCGTTCTCGAGGTACGCGATGCACCGCCACTGCGTGGTCGCCTGAACGCCGACGTCGAGACGCTGCAGCACGCGCCGCACGCCGGCGACGCCGTCGAACAGATCGGCAAAGTAGATCGGCGGACGCGCGGAGATTTCCCTTTCGTCGCGAAAGACGCCGACACCGACGCGGCGCCGGCAGTCAAAGCCGTCGAACGTCCACTGCGAGCACGCATCGGCCGAGACCCGCACCGTGTCGAGCGGCGCCGAGCGGCGCGCCAGCACGAAATCGATCGTCGTCGTTGCGCGCGCGTCGAGCGTGATCGCCGTATCGACCGGCACCCAGCCGGGCATCCTTGCGCGCAAACGCGTGGGACCATCGATCAGTGCTCCCACGGAATAGCGGCCCGACGCATCGGTTCGCCCCGAACGCCCCGAGGTCGTGACGTACACTTCGGCGCCGCTCACGGGCTTCCCCTCGGCGTCGACGACCGTCCCGCGCGCGGTCGACGCGGTATCGTGGCGCACGAACGCGACGCCCGCGGGCACGAGAACGGCTTCACCGTCGGAGCGAAGCACGACTGACGCCGATTCATAGAGCAGCGCCTCGGCGAGCGCGGCTGCGACGGTGATGTCGCGCGATTTGAGATGCACGATGTGGTCGTCATCGACGACGTCGCCGGCATAGACGAACCGCATCCCGGCAAGCGAGGCGATCTTTCGCAGGGCATCTCGCACCGGAATGCCGTCGAACTCGACGGTGATTTTCTGGTTGAGCGTGCCGATCCGTGAAGGATCGGCCGGCGCCGGCGGAGCGGCGCCCTGCGTCGCGATGAAAAAAGCGAGCGGGCGCGGCGCGGTGGAAGAACCGCGCTGCGCGCGCAGCGTGAGCGGCGCCGCCAGCGACGTTAGCGCAATCAGCACCGCGACCTGCGCTGCCCCGCGCGTGCTCACCGCGCCGGACCGATGGTGAGCGTTCGGCCGCGCTGCCGCACGCTGCCCTGAACGGCCATCGCAAGCGCGTCGATCATTTCCTTCGGCGACTCCGCATCGAAGTCGGCGGTGACAGCACGCGCCCCCATCGCCGCGTCCGTCACGCGAACGTCGAGGTCGTACCACCGGCCGATCGTGCGGGCAATCTCGGCGAGCGGAGTCTTTACGAACGTGAGCCGTCCCGCGGTCCAGTCGGTCAGGCGCACCGAAGCCTGATCGACCGTGGTCGTTCCGTCGGCTCCGCCCGTGCGGGCGCGCTGGCCGGTGCGCGCGATCACCCCTTCTGCACCGGCGGCGTTGTTGCCGCGGTATTGACCAACCGTGACGGCGCCCTCGGCGACGATGACCGCGACTCCGTTCTCATCGTGATATGCGCGCACGTCGAAACGTGTGCCGATATCCTCGGCGATCGCGTTCTTCGCGCGGACGCGAAATGGCATCGCGGCGTTGTGCTGCACGTCGAAGAAGCCTTCTCCGTCGATCGTCACGATGCGCTGAGCGTCGCCGAAATTATCGGGAACACTCAGCCGGCTCATCGGTGCCAGCACCACGCGACTGCCGTCGCTCAGCCGCACCTTTGCGGTCTGCGCGGGTCCCGTCGCGTAGACGTGATCCGCTGCGACCGGCCGTTCCGCCGGACGATTGCGCAGCACGACGAAAGCCGAGCCGCCGAGCAGCAGCACGACCGCGGCCGCCCATGCGGCGGCCGGCACCGGCCGATGCGGAAGCTCGCGGAATCCGGCGGGCCGGGAAACTTTCGCGCGCAGCGCCGCGCGCGACGGCTCTTGCTCCACGGCATCGCGGAGACGCGTCCACATGCGATCCACGTCGCGCGACGGCTTCTCTCGCGACGCATGCCGGAGAATTTCGTCGAGCGAATTCGGGTCGTCGGTGTCGCCGGATGTCATACGATTAAGGCACCGCCCGGCGCTCGGACCCCTAACGCGGGCACATTCGCCGCGCGGCGTTCAGCCGTTGCCCAGCCAGGGCGCGAGCCGCTGTCTGAGAATGGCGAGCGACCGTGACATGTGAATCTCGACGGTCTTCGGCGCGATGCCGAGCGCGTCCGCCACCTCGGCGTAGGTGAGGCCCTGTTCGCGCACGAGCGTATAGACCTCGCGGCAGCGCACCGGCATTTCTCTGAGCGACTTCGCGAGCGCGTGCGCGAGGTCACGCGAAGCGAGTTCGCTATCGGGAGCGGGCGCCGACGGCAGCGTGCCGCTGCTGGCGGCCCGCGCGATGCGCTCGCGAAATGCGGTCTCCGTTCGCTTGTCGCGCACCGCGTTCAGCGCGCGGTTGCGCACCGCCGCGAACATATACGATCTCACGCTCTTTGGGCGCTCCAGCGTGAAGCGATGTTCCCAGAGCCAGCAGAACACGACGTGCACCACTTCTTCGGCTTCGTCCTCGCTGCCGACGTACGACTCGGCAAACGCGACGAGATCGGCGGCGAACGAACGGAACAGCCGCTCGAACGCCGCGATGTCGGCGCGATTCGACGCGTCGAGCCACCGGTGGTCGTCATCCGGCGACGCGCCACGTGCCGCACTCTGTTGAACCGTCGAGACGGGCTGGCTCATGATTGTCGGGTCTACCCCGATGCGGCTGATCCGTTCATCGCGCTAACCTGCATGATCGCGGTCACGCGTTAGAACGCCTTGAATTCGTCGAACGGCTCGCGGCACGCATTGCAGACGTGAATCGCCTTGCACGCCGTCGAGCCGAATTCCGACTTGAGTTCGGTGTTGCCCGATCCGCAGTGAGGACAGATCACGGCCGCGCGGCGGCGCATGAGCGTAACGAGTCCGCCAACCTGCTGTTCCGCGGGTCCGGGTGGCGCAATTCCGTATGCGCGAAGTTTTTCGCGCGCTTCGGCGCCGATCCAGTCGGTGGTCCAGGCGGGCGAATGAACCGTTTCGAGCGCGACATCTTCTATGCCATTGTCACGCAGCGCCGAGCGGATATCCTGCTCGATCTCGCGCATCGCGGGGCAGCCGGAATATGTCGGCGTTATTGTGATCGCGACGCGCGCTCCTTCCACGGAAACATCGCGCACGATGCCGAGCTCGACGACGCTCACGACCGGCACTTCGGGGTCCTTTACGGACTCGAGGATCCACAGCACCCGCTCACGAGTGGGCGCCGCGCTGGTCACCACTTCGCTCCGGGATGCGAACGTGCGACGATCTGCATTTCCGCGAGCATGTGCCCGAGCGACTCGGTGTGGCGCCCGCGCCGGCCACCGCTCGATTGCG
>DASYSH010000096.1:0-3063 GCA_036003525.1 Gemmatimonadaceae bacterium
ATCGTCGGGCCGATTCCGTGCACGGCCTCGACTTCGCCGGCAGTGGCGCTCGCGATCGAGTCGAGCGTTCCGAAATTTCGCGCGAGCAGCGACGCGGCCTCGGCGCCGACGTGCCGGATGCCGAGCCCGAACAGCAGACGCGACAGCGGCTGTTTTTTCGACGCGGCGATCGCCTCGACGAGGGATTGCGCGCTCTTTTCCGCAAATCGCTCGAGCGCGACGATGTCGGCTTCCTTGAGTTCATACAAATCGGCGATGTCGTGAATCAGCGTCGCTTCCAGCAGCTGCTCGATGCGCGCGTACGACAGCCCGTCGATGTCCATGGCGCCGCGCGAGGCAAAATGGACGATCGCCTCCAGCCGGCGCCCCTCGCAAAAATCGTTGTCGCAGAACAAGTCCTTTTCCGACGCGCGAACCTTCGTTCCGCATGCGGGACACGTCGTGGGAATCTTCGGCGGAGTCGAATGCTTCTCGCGCTTTTCCGGCACCGGGCCGATAACCTGCGGAATCACGTCGCCCGCGCGCTTGAGCAGAACGACATCACCTTCGCGCAGGTCCTTTTCCTTGATCAGCTCGTAATTGTGGAGCGTCGCGCGGCTCACCGTCGTGCCGCCGACTTCCACCGGTTCGAGCACCGCGTACGGATTGATCTTCCCCGTGCGCCCGACATTCACCTCGATCTTGATCAGTTTCGTTTCCGCGATGTCCGCCGCGAACTTTCGCGCGATCGCCCAGCGCGGCTCGCGGCCCGCATCGCCGAGTTCCGCCTGCAGCGCAAGCGAATCCACTTTCACGACGATGCCGTCGATTCCGAAGTTCAGTTCGCCGCGCACTTTCGTCTCGATCGAATGCGCGTGCGCGTTTACTTCCGCGAGCGTGCGGCAGTGCTTGTGGTGCGGAGCCGTCGGGATGCCCCACGACTTGAGCGTATCCAGAAGCTCCGTCTGCGTGTCGAACGGAAGCGCCTTCGCGCCGGGGACCGCATAGGCATAGCCGAAGAACCGCAGCGGCCGCGCGCCCGTGATCGCCGGATCCTGCTGCCGCAGCGAGCCCGCGGCGGAGTTGCGCGGGTTCGCGAATACCGGTTCGCCCGCCTTCGTGCGCTCCTCGTTCAGCCGCTCGAACGCATCGAACGGGAAATAGACTTCGCCGCGGATCTCGATCAGCGGCGGATGCGTTTTCTCGTTTCCGCGCAGCCGCAGCGGAATTTCGCGAATCGTTCGAATGTTCGCCGTGACGTCCTCGCCGACGGCGCCATTGCCGCGCGTCGCGCCCATCACCAGCACACCGTCGCGGTACGTGAGGCTGACGGCGGCGCCGTCGATTTTCAATTCGGTGGAATAGCCGCCCTTCTTCACGCCCGCGCCGGCAATTTTTTCCGCGCGCGTTTCCCATTCGGCGACCTCTTCATCGTTGAACGCGTTCGCGAGCGAGATCATCGGCACGAGGTGCGTGTGCTTCGCGAACGTCGCCGCGGGCTCGGCGCCCACGCGCATCGTCGGCGAGTCCGCGGTGCGCAATTCCGGATGCGCGCGCTCGAGCTCCTGCAGCTCGCGAAAGAGCTTGTCGTACTCGCGGTCGGAGAGTTTCGGGCGGTCGAGCACGTAGTACTCGTGCGAGGCCTGCTCGAGCGTACGGCGCAGCTCGGCGCTGCGCGCTGCATCGTGTTTCGGAACGCTCACCCCTTCGCCTCTTCCTCGATGACCTGAAGCGTGACGCCGACCAGCCGCTCGAGTTCTTCGTCGCTCGCTTTTGCGAGCAGCGTCTCGGCCCAGATATGGCTTTCACTGGAGGCGTACCGGTCGAGCAGCCTCCGCAGAAACGCCAGCAGCGCGATCGCCGGGAGTTCGGTGCGGTGCTGGTCCTTCGGCTTGTCGCTCGACGATTTCAGCATCGCCTCGAACCGGTGCGCGTTGCGCAGCGCCTTGCCGGTGAGATCGGCGATCGTCTGGCAAAACTTCACGTCCGTTTGGCTGAACGGCGTGGAATCACGTTCAGTGCGCAGGAAGATCGCGCCGATGACTTCCTGTCTCCACTGAATCGGAACGACGACGATCGATCCCACTTTGCGCGAGTCGAGCTCGTCGCGCACGGCGAGGAACATCGGATCCTTCATCGCGTCCGGCACGAACACCGTCTCGCCGGACTTGAATGCGCGCTTCAGTTCGGGATACCGGTCGAGATCGACGACGAGATTGCGGATCGAAGGATCCTCGTAGCTCGCCACGAGCCGCACCTCGCTGCGCGCGCCCGCGAGGAAAATCGAACTGCGATCGAGTCCGAATGCCTCGCCGAGTTTTCGCGCGATCGTTTGCAGGATTTCCTCGAAGTGCAGCGATGCGCTGATCGACTGCAGGATGTCGACGACCGCCGCGAGATTGTCGCGCTCGCGCGTGAGCTCGCTGACCCGCGATTCGAGCTGCGCGATTTTCTCGGTGGTCTCGTCGGTCATCTCGCGAAATCCTCTTCTTTAGAGCTTTTTGAGGCGGTCAGCCGCCTTCTTTTTGTAGATCGGATCGTTCAGTTCACGGATCGGCGCGACGAGAATGTACGTGTATTGCTCGCGCGCCTTCACCTTGTTGCCGCGATCCGCGTAGACTCCCGCGAGATCGAGGCGATGCACCAGCCGTTCGGGGTCGAGACTCACCGCTTTTTCCAGCAGCCGCTGCGCCTCATCCCAGCTCGCCTGCGAGAAGACCTCCGCCCCGAGGAATTTCTTTGCGAATGCGCGTTCGAGTCCATTCACGCGCATCACTTCCGCGTTCCAGCTCCCCATCACGTGCAGCGCGCCCGAGTGCAGCGAATCGTACTTCAGCGCTTCGAGCGCTTCCAGCCGGATCATCTTTGCGTAGCGGATCCGGTCCATCGTTCCAAGACTGAGCGCTTTGCGGCCGAGCGCGCGGGCAAGAGCGAAATGTCCGTCTGCGTCACGCGGCTTAACGGCGATGGCCTGCTCGGCGTGGCGCTGCGCCGACGCCTGCAATGAATCGTGCGCGGGACTCCGCTCGAGCTGTTCCGCGAGATCGATTTCGGTCCGTGACGCTTTGCACAGTGCTTCGTAGT
>DASYSH010000097.1:0-1738 GCA_036003525.1 Gemmatimonadaceae bacterium
CTTGTGCGAATGCCGATGCGAGCGGTGCGCCGACGGCGGCCGCGCCGAGGGCGTGAATGAGCTGGCGGCGTGAGATAGTCATGGATCTAGAATGTTCGCATTCGCGCGCGATGGCAACTGCGATCGGCGCCGTCGCATTTGCGCCGGTTTGTTTTCTGGCGTAGAGTCGTGCTCCACCTTTCCGACTGAAAATCGTATGCGTCGTGCGCTCGCTCTGTCCCTGATCTCGCTCCTATCGTCGCGCGCGGCCGGCGCGTGGCAGGTTCGCACACAGGATTTGACTCTCACTCCGGACCACGTCCACTGGGGTTACTACGATTCGCGCGTGCCGCCGGTGCTGCACATGAGTTCCGGTGAACGTGTTCGCGTCGAGACGATGGTGGCGGGCGGTCTGCTGCGTCTGCGCGCGGGCGGCGCGCTTGAATCAGAAATTCCGGATGCGCTGAAGGCGGTCGAAGCGCGCGTGACCGAACGCGGCCCCGGGGCGCATCCGATGACCGGTCCGATTTTTGTCGACGGAGCGGAGCCGGGCGATGTGCTCGCGATTCGGATTCTTGCGATTGATTTTCTGCATCCGTACGGCGTCGTCGCGTTCGCTCCCGGCGGCGGCGTGCTGCCCGATGAGTTTCCGTACGCGGGCGCGCGCCTACTGCGCTGGCAGCCGGGCGCCGATCACGTGGATTTCAAACCGGGCGTCTCGCTCAAGTTCGCGCCATTCTTTGGATCGATCGGCGTCGCACCGCCCGCGGTGAGCGGACGGATCTCGAGCCGCCCTCCAGGCTGGCACGGCGGAAATCTCGACAACAAAGATCTCGTCGTCGGATCGACGCTGTATCTGCCGGTGCACGTCGCCGGCGCGCTGCTTTCGATCGGCGACGGCCATGCGCTTCAGGCGGACGGCGAGGTCACCGGCACAGCGCTCGAGACTTCGCTGCGCGGCACGTTCGAGATTCGCGTGATCAAGGGAAAGCGCATCACCTGGCCTCGCGCGGAGACACCGACACACTACATCAGCATGGGGCTCAGCGAAGATCTCAACGAGGCGGCGAGGATCGCTACGCGTGAGATGGTGGAATTCCTGGTGGCGGAGAAGGGCTTCTCGCGCGATGAAGCGTACCAGCTCTGCTCGCTCGCGTGTGATCTCCACGTTACACAGGCCGTGGACCAGACGAAGGGCGTGCACGCGACGCTCGCGAAATCGATCGTGAAGTAGTAGAAATAGTGGCGGTTTAACTGACCCGACTCCCATACCGGGGCATCGACATGGCTGAGCCAAAAACAAAAGTCAACGACGCGTCCGTCGCGAAGTTCATCGAGAGCGTCAAAGACGCCGAAACTCGCGCGGATTGCGAAGCTCTCGTCGAGCTTATGGAAGCCGCGACGAAAGACAAAGCGAAGATGTGGGGGTCGGCGATCGTCGGGTTTGGTGTGAAAAAAGTCGTCTATGCCGGTGGGCGCGAAGCCGACTGGATGGCGATCGGATTTTCACCGCGCAAAGGCACGCTCGCGCTCTACGGGCTCGGCATCTCGAATCAGGAAGCGCTCCTCAAGAAACTCGGCAAGCACGATCACGGCAAAGGATGCCTCTACATCAAGCAGCTGTCCGATGTCGATCTTCCGACGCTGAAGAAATTGGTCGCCGCGTCGGTGAAGGGCTCGGGCAAAGCCAAGAGTTGACCCCGCCGCCTGACGACGATATTCTCGTCGTCAGGCGCGCAGGGCGCCTCCCGTCCGCGGA
>DASYSH010000098.1:0-3321 GCA_036003525.1 Gemmatimonadaceae bacterium
AGGGGCTGAGCCACGAGCCCAACCTCCGATCCGCAGAGAAACTTGGCGTGCTCGCCTACGCCTACGCACGTGCCGGGCGCGCGGCGGAAGCTCGTGCCACCCTTGCGCGAGTTTCGCGAGATTCATTGCTGTCATCGTCCGGGGAAATCGCAACGGCGCTGGATGCCCTCGGCGAGCGCGATGCGGCCGTCGCAATGTTCCGCCGCGCAGTGGCGCAGCACAGCCCGTGGATCTGGATTTCAGACCAGAGCGCGCCTTACGACGGTTTGCGAAAGGATCCCCGTCTGATGGCAGTCTTCGCGACGATCGAAGCACCGCAATGATGCTCGCGAGCATTTGATCCTGCGTTCGCCGCGCCGAGCCGCGATATTCCGGAATGATTCAACGCGCCGAAGCACCGGATAGCGTCGCCGTCGAGGCGGCGGCGCGTATGGTGGAAGCCGTTCAGCCGTGGCGCATCGTGCTGTTCGGCAGTCGCGCGCGTGGAACAGCGAAGCCTCACAGCGATTACGACTTCTACGTCGAAGTGAATGCCGACGCCGACGCTCTGCGCGACATCGAGCGGCGCCTTCGAGAATCGTTATACCGTGACAAACTGTCGTTCGATCTGAAGGTCTTGCCACGAGGCTCACTCGAGCGCCGCCGCGATGATCCGGGCACGATCGAATGGGACGTCGCTCGAGAAGGACGAGTGCTCTACGCCGATCCCGCGGCGCCGACGTCGATCGCGCCGCCGGGGCGCGTTGGCGAGCGCCCTGGGAAGGTGCCTGAATCGGTGGCGGAGTGGATTGAATCGGCGGAACGAGACATCCGGCATGCGGATCTTCTTTGGCGGGCGCCGGAGAACTTCTGGCCCGAGATCTGTTGGTTGTCGCATCAGACGTGCGAGAAGTTCATGAAGGCCCTGCTGGTTTCGCGCTTCGTCCGGCCAGAGCGCACTCATGATCTTTCAGCACTCCTGGCCGCGCTCCGTAAGGATGCCGCCGACTTGGGTGCGCTGGATGCGGAGTGCACGCTGCTCGGCAAACACGTCATCACGCCGCGCTACCCGGCCGGCATGTATTTGACCGAGCAGAATGCTCGCGACGCGTCCGCTGCCGCTCAGCGAATCATCGCCGCGGTCCGCTTGCTTTTGCGTAGCGCTGATCGCTAAGCGCTGATCCCACGGAATAACGACCGGCCTCGGCAGGACACTACTCGCCGAAACGGTAACCCTCGGTCACACTAGCATCGCGCGTACGTCGCCGATGCCCGAGATTGCGGTTGCGCGCACGGGGCGGCGGGGGCCGGCTGTGGCTAGGCGACGTCGTGAAGGCCGCCGAGACCGCGTTGGAGAAGCGTTATCGTACCGAATTTGGAATGGAGTTCGACAACGGTCTCGAATACGCCGACGGCCGATACGATCGATTGATTCGGAGCGTCGACATCGCGCCGACGCTCGCGCAACTCCTCGGCATTTCGCCAAGTGAAAAACTCGACGGCGCGGCGGTGGTCGAGGTGATCGGAGGTCGGGCGGTCGGCGTGACGCGACCCTGACGAAGGCTCGCGGCGGCGCGATTCTAGCGGTTCAAGAATCGACCGGAGGTTCGCATGGTCTCCCTCTCTCGCATCGCCCTCGGCTTGTTGTCGTTATTTGCGACCGAGGTTGGGCTGGCGCAAGGAGGCGCGAGCGGCGCCCCAAAAACGCTCGTGGCGGTGCTCGCGCACGCCGACGACGAAGCACCCATCGCGCCACTTCTCGCGCGGTATGCGCGCGAGGGTGCGCGCGTCTACATGATCATCGCCAGCGATGGATCGGAGGGCGCCGGGCAGCAGGGCACCATCCCGCGTCCCGACTCGGTACCGCGCGGCCCCGAGCTCGCACGCCTGCGCGCGGACGAAGCGCGCTGCTCAGCCCAGGCGCTCGGTTTACAGCCGCCCATCCTGCTCGGCTTTCCGGATGGCAAGCTCGGTGACTACATCGGCGACCGCTCGCTCCTGTTTCGTCTTACGCAGCGCATCGCCGAGGAGCTGCAGAAGCTCCATCCCGACGCGATGGTGACGTGGGGACCAGACGGCGGCGTCGGTCATCCGGACCATCGGTTGGTGAGCGCTATCGTGACGCAACTCGCGCGGGCCGGCGCGCCGAACGTGCCCGAGCGCCTATTCTATATGTACATCCCCGCCGAGGGCATTCGCGCCATGAATCCGCAACGCGGTGAGCCGCCGATGCTCATTCCGCAGGCGAAGTATTTCACGGCGCGCGTAGCGTTCAAGCCGGAGGACTTTCAGGCGACCGTGCGCGCGATGGGTTGCCACCGAACCCAGTTCACGCCGCAGGTCAACGAACGAGTCTCGTCCGCGATGGAGCGCGTGTTGAATGGCGCCGTCTTGCTCATTCCGGCATTCACGACGGGCGCGGTGACGGATCTGCTACCGTGAAATGAGAGAATTGTGAAGGGGTCGCCGAGCGCCGTTGGACGATGGAAGCCATTTTTCAATCGAGGACCGACGCGAATAATTCTTCGAGGCCAATCGTGAGCGCCGCCGCGTCGGTGCGCGGCTGCCATGAAAGGTGATCGACGAGAATCTCGGGCCGTTCGTCTCGCGGCTTCCACCGCTCGACCATCCGCGCGTCGAGATCGACGATCCAGTATTCCGGGACGCCCTCGTCCTGGTAGATGCGTCGCTTGCGCAACCGATCGGCGCGCGCCGTCGAAGGCGACAATACCTACACTGCGAGAAGTAGCGATGAGATGTCGCGCCACGTCTTCGGCCAGCGTCCGCCTTCCATCGGTACAGCGAAAAGATCGGGCTGCACCAGTCGTCGCGGCGAAAATTCGATGTCGGGGAGATGAGAGTTTCACCAAGCCCGTTCGATTCAGTGTACGGTCTGAGGTGGTCGCACAGTCTCATCACTGCGTACCCTCGGCTCGGCGAAGGAGGCAAGCGAACATACGCCGAGGATAAGGTTGGGAAGTTGAACATACCGCGGCGAGGCGGACAGCATCGGGCTGATTCGACTCGCTTACGCAGTCGGGATCGGCTCGTGGGGAGTCGCACGGAGCATCACGCGCAGAAGAAATCCGTACATGAGGAGGCAGCTCACGGCTCCCACGGCGTCGCCGATCAGTACCGCCTCACCCACACGCGGATGGGCGGCGAGCTGCGGTGACCACGGGCAGCAGACGAGCGAGAACCCGATCACGATCCCGCTAGCCAACAGCGCAATCCAGAACGCGCGGCGAAGGGCGTTGTCGTGGTCGAGCTCCCACGTCAGCGTTGAATACTGCACGAGCGCTTCGGTACTGGTCTCACTGCTCGCACCAGGCCGAAGTAATT
>DASYSH010000099.1:0-5997 GCA_036003525.1 Gemmatimonadaceae bacterium
CAAGTTGCAGGATCCGCGCGACCCGACTCGCCGCCTCTGGGGCACGCAGTGGGATCCGGCCGGTGACATCGCGAAGATCCAGGTTCAGAAGCACATGAATCTCCCGACGGAAGAAGAGCGCTTTCACATTTTCATCGATAACGGAATGCTGATGATGCACTGGGGCAACGGCGGCTACGGCGTTTCGATCAAGGCCAACTGACCATGGCGACCGGAAATCCGCTCCAGCAGCTGCACGCTGCCGGCCAGTCGATCTGGCTCGATTACATCGACCGCACGATGCTGCACAACGGCGAGCTCGCGAAACGCATCGCCGACGATTCGCTCACCGGCATGACATCGAACCCGACGATCTTCGAGAAGGCGCTCGCGCAGGGAACTGCGTACGACGCGCAGATCAAGGAGTCGGCGGGTGACCGAACCGCGTGGGAGATGTTCGAGCTCGTCGAGTCGGATGACGTTCGCGATGCGTGCGACATCTTCCGTCCGGTGTACGACGCGGCCAAGGGTCACGACGGGTTCGTGTCGATCGAAGTATCCCCGGGCTCGGCGCACGACTCTGCGGCGACGATCGCCGAGGCGCGCCGTCTCTGGAAAACGGTGGATCGTCCGAACGTGATGATCAAGGTGCCGGGCACGCAGGATGGCGCGGTCGCCGTGCGCGCGCTGATCGCCGATGGCATCAACGTGAATATCACGCTGCTTTTTTCGATCGACGCGCACGCGCGGGTGATCGATGCGTATCTCGACGGACTCGAGGATCGGGTGAAGGCGGGCGGGGCGATCTCCGGCATCGCAAGTGTCGCGAGCTTTTTCGTGAGCCGCGTCGATACCGAAGTCGACAAGCGCCTCGACGAGTGCGTGAGGTCGGGGAAGTGCGACGCGAACCACGCGGACGGCCTGCGCGGCAAAGCGGCGATCGCGAACGCGAAGCTCGCGTATCGTCTCTTTCGCGAGCGCTTCAACGGACCGCGGTGGGCCGCGCTCGCCGCGAAGGGCGCACAGCTGCAGCGTCCGCTCTGGGCGAGCACCAGCACGAAAAATCCCGCGTACCGCGACGTGCTTTATGTGGAGCAGCTCATCGGGCCGGACACGGTGAACACCATGCCGCCCGCAACGCTCGATGCATTCCGCGATCACGGGATCACCGCGCAGACGGTCGACACCGATCTCGACAGCGCGGAACGCGTGATTTCCGATCTTGCCGCGGCGGGAATTCCGCTCGCGGATGTGACGGACCGGCTGCTCGCCGACGGCCTGACCAGTTTCCAAAAATCGTTCGACACACTCGTCGCGGGACTCGAGGCCAAGGCGAAGCAGCTGGGCCGGTCGCTCGTCGCGAGCCATTAGTTCGTGATCAAAGCCCGCACGAAAATCGTCTGTACGCTCGGCCCGGCGTCGGCGACGCCGGAAGTCATCCGGTCCCTCATGCTGGCCGGCCTCGACGTCGCGCGAATTAATTTCTCGCACGGCACGCATGAGGAGCATGCGCGCACCGTCGCGACGATCCGCGCGCTCGCGCACGAACTCAAGCGGCCCGTCGCGATCATGGGCGACCTGCAGGGCCCGCGCATTCGCATCGGTGATCTCGCGACGCCGATCGACGTCGGCGACGGCGAGGAACTGACCTTCGCGCACGAGCCGCACGCAGAGGAAGGCGACGTTCCGGTGACCTACGATGACCTCGCGCACGACGTGAAGGTCGGCGGGCGGATCCTCGTGAACGACGGCCTCCTCGAATTCGAAGTGCTGTCCGTGAGCGGCCATCGCGTGAAAGTGCGCACGATCCACGGCGGGCCGATCAAGTCGCACAAGGGAATGAACCTGCCGGGCATCGATGTGTCGGCGCCTTCTCTCACCGAGAAAGACCGCGGCGACATTCTGTTTGCGATCGAGCACGATCTCGATTACGTCGCGCTCAGTTTCGTGCGCCGCGCCGATGACATTCGCGCGCTCAAGGCGCTGCTGCCGAAGGGAATTCTCGTCGTCGCGAAAATCGAGAAGGACAGCGCGCTTCGCCGCCTCGAAGAAATTCTCCAGGCGAGCGACGCCGTCATGGTCGCCCGCGGCGACCTCGGCGTCGAACTGCCGTTCGAGGAAGTGCCGCTCGCGCAGAAGCGCATCATCGGCCTCGCCAACCGCTTCGGCCGCCCCGTGATCACCGCGACGCAGATGCTGGAATCGATGATCGAGCATCCGCGCCCGACTCGCGCGGAAGCGAACGACGTTGCGAACGCCGTACTCGACGGCACGGATGCCGTGATGCTCTCGGCCGAAACCGCGGCCGGCGCGTTTCCCGTGCTCGCCGTCGAGGCGATGCGCCGGATCGTCATCGCGGCGGAGACATTGCCCGTCGCGCGCGGAATCGGAATCGACCGGCTCCAGCCCGGAACCGCGTCGACAGAAGAGACGATCGCGTCGGCATCGGTCACCGCCGTGCGTCTGCTTGGCGCGCCGTCCGTGATCGTATTCACCAAGAGCGGATTCAGCGCGCGCGTCGTCGCCGCGCGCCGTCCGACTGTGCCGGTCGTCGTGCTGACCGATCAGGCGCGCACGTACCGGCAGCTCGCGATGGTATGGGGTGTGGTGCCGTGCCTGGTGCCGCATGCGGACACATACGAGCAGATGGCCGCGACCGCCAGACAGGTGCTCGTCTCCGAAGGCATCGCGAAGCCGGGTGACCGGGTGGTCGTCACCGCCGGAGTGCCGTTCGACGTGCCCGGCACGACGAACAATTTGAAAATCGAGACGGTGTGAAACTTACGTTTCTCGGCACCGGAACGAGCTTCGGCGTGCCGCAGATCGGGTGCGAGTGCAGCGTCTGCCGGTCGACCGATCCGCGCGACAAGCGCACCCGCGTCGGCGCCGTCGTTGAAGCCGACGGCACAAGTCTCCTGATCGATACGCCTCCCGAGCTGCGTCTGCAAATGATCGCGACCGGCGTGAGTTCGGTCGACGCGGTGCTCTTCACGCACGACCATGCCGACCACACGCACGGACTCGACGATATTCGCGCGATCTCGGTACTGCGCGGATCGCCGCTGCCGTTTTACGGGCCGGCCGAGACGCTCGCGAGCCTGCGGCAGAAATTTCCGTATGTGTTCGATGATTCGATCCAGCCGCTTCCCGGCACGAGCAAGCCCGAGGGGAGCGCCCACGTCCTCGAACCGGGCGTGACGGAGCGTATTGGAACACTCGACGTCATGCCGCTCTCCGTGCCGCACGGAGTCGCGAGAGTCTTCGGCTATCGTGTCGGACCGGTCGGCTACGTCACCGACGCGAAGGCGATTCCCGATGAGGCGCGCGCACTGCTGGCCGGAGTGAAAGTGCTCGTGCTGAACGCGCTGTTCCACGCGCCGCATCCCACGCATCTGAGTTTTGACGAGGCGATCGCGACCGCGCGTGGAATCGGCGCCGACCGCACTTTCCTCACCCATCTCACCCATCACGACTCGCATGCCGACCTCGAAGCCGATCTTCCGGACGGCATTTACCCCGCTTTCGATGGATTGCAGGTCACCGTTGCCTGAGCTAAATCAACTGATTGCCGTTGATTCGGCCTCTCAGAACCGCCAAATTTGAATATGACTGCCAGCGCCATACTGACTCGCATCCTTGCGCCCATCGCCACGATTGACGGCGGTGCATTGCGCGTCACCAGCGAAGCCGCCATCGCATCACCGGCGATGGACGAACTCGTCCGCCTCGCCGTGTTCGGCGCCGAGCCCGACCGCGTCTGGGCGCGGTGGACCATCTGGGAACTCGGCCAGACGGTCGGCGTTCGATCGACATCCATCCACCCGCTGTACCTCGCGCGCGGTCGCCGCGAATGCAGCGGATTTACGGTGCCGGCGATCAATGTTCGTGGTCGCGCGTATGATACCGCGCGCGCGATTTTCCGCACCGCGATCAAGCTCGACGCCGGCGCGTTCATTCTGGAAATCGCCCGCTCGGAAATTGCCTACACGGAACAGCGTCCGTCCGAATACGTCGCCGTGATGCTTGCCGCCGCGCTGCGCGAGGGCTTCCGCGGCCCCGTGTTCATCCAGGGTGACCACTTCCAGGTGAACGCGAAGAAGTATGCCGCCGACGCCGCCAAAGAAGTCGGTGACGTGAAACACCTCGCGACCGAAGCGATTCACGCCGGCTTCTTCAATATCGACATCGACACGTCGACGCTCGTCGATCTCTCCAAGAAGACGCTTGATGAGCAGCAGCGCCTGAACTACGAGGTCGGCGTCGACATCACGCGCCATGTGCGGTCCCTGCAGCCGAAAGGCGTGGACATCTCGCTCGGCGGTGAAATCGGCGAGGTCGGCACGGAGAACTCGACCGTTCCGGAACTGCGCGCCTACATGGACGGCTACAATCGCACGCTCGCGGCCCAGGCCCCCGGAATGGAGGGGCTCTCGAAGATCTCCGTGCAGAGCGGCACGTCTCACGGCGGGGTCGTGCTTGCGGACGGCTCGATCGCCGACGTCGCCCTCGATTTCAACACGCTGCAAGCGCTCGGCGAAGAGGCGCGCGCGAAGTATGGTCTCGCCGGCGCGGTGCAGCACGGCGCGTCGACGTTGCCCGAAGCGGCGTTCCATAATTTTCCGCGTGTCGAAACCGCCGAGATTCATCTCGCGACCGGTTTCCAGAACATGTTGTACGATGGGATTCCGGCTGCGCTGCGCGACGAGATTTACGCCTGGCTGCGCGAGAACGCGGCCGAAGAGCGGAAGGCCGGCGACTCCGATGAACAGTTCATTTATAAGACGCGCAAAAAGGCGCTCGGTCCGTTCAAGCAGAAATTCTGGGCGATCACCGGCGAGGTCGGCGCGGCGATCGATCGCGCGTTCGACCAGAAATTCGAATTTCTCTTTACGCAGCTCGGCGCGCCCGGGACGGCGGCGTACGTGAAGAAGTTCGTGACCGCGTCGCCGATGCACCGGCCGGCTCCGGTCGAGGGCGCGGATGGAATGACGGCAGCGCCGGATGATCCGGACGCCGGCGAGTGAATCCCCACAGGAGACAGCGCACGATGAAACAGTTCACGGTCACGGTGCTCGTCGCGGTGATGGCGATCGCGGCATGCGACAAGTCGAAGCCCGAGCTCGACAAGACGCTCGCGCAGATGCAGCAGATCTCGGCCGAGAAGGATTCTCTGCTGAAGGATGTGATGCAGACGTCGCAGTTCATCGCCGACGTGAACACGCAGCTCGCGACCGTAAAGAGCCGCAACGCGGGCAAGCCGGTGAAGGGCGCGGGCGGCGGCGCCGAGACCAGCCTCTCGCCGCAGCAGCAGCGCGACGCGATCAAGGACAAGATCAAGGAACTGACGGATCGTTTGAATGAGGCCGAGTCGCGCCTCGGGGCGAGCCGCAATCGCGTCAAGGAGCTGACCTCGAACAATGCGGCGCTGACCTCGCAGCTGGCGTCGTACGATTCGACGATCTCCGCGTTCAAGACCATCATCGACAATCAGAAAACCGAAATTGCGTCGCTCACCGATCAGCTCGCCGCGCTGCAGACCGAAAATGCCGGGCTCCGCGCCGACAAGGTGCAGCTGACGACGGAGAAAACGCAGCTCGTGCAGGACAAGTCGGCGCTGACGAGCGAGCGCAACACCGTGTATTACGTGATCGGGACGAAGGACGAACTGCTCCGGAAGAAGATCATTGAACAAACGGGCGGCACGCTCGGAGTCGGCAAGACGCAGGTGCCTGCGCGCGATCTCAACCCGTCCGATTTCACCGCGATCGACAAGTCGACGACGATGGAGATCGCGTTCCCGAAGTCCGATAAGACATATAAGGTGATCACGCGTCAGGATGTCAGCGCGCTCGAGACGGCGCCCGACAAGAGCGGCCGCATCAAGGGCGGACTCAAGATCACGAGCGCCGACAAATTCTGGGCAGCCTCGAAGTTTCTGATCATTCTCGAGCAGTAGGCGGCCTCGCGTGGCCAGCGCCGGAATCCCTGGCATAGATCTGTCGGCGCGCGGCAGGCGGA
>DASYSH010000100.1:0-2505 GCA_036003525.1 Gemmatimonadaceae bacterium
CGGAGAGAATGTGAGAGCGGCGAAACTCGCGGCTCTCACATTTTCACCACTTCTCGCCACACGCCACTCTCAGCACTCACCGCTGGCCTCCCCGCTCGACCCTCGTTTCGCCCCGCTGCCCCCTCACCCTCGCCTCTCCCAACTGGACTTCCCACTCTCCTCTAGACCCCGTTGCGAAGGGTTGATTTCGAGGTAGTGCCTGTCTATCTTCCCATGCTATAACAATCTGACCGCAAAAGACTTAGGGACTCCACAACAATGGCTTTCGTAAAAACACCGTCCATCGAAAAGAATCGCCAGCATCCGACCGACACCGGCTCGTCGCAGGTCCAGATCGGCGTGCTCACCGAACGCATCAACTATCTGACGGATCACTTCCGCGCGCACGCCAAGGATCACCACGGTCGCCGCGGTCTCCTCAAGATGGTCGGCAAGCGCCGCCGTCTTCTGGACTATCTGAAGCGCACAGACGTCGACGGCTATCGGAAGATCATCTCCGATCTTGGCCTGCGCTACTAAATCGCAACGCACTTCATAACTCGCGCGGACGCACAATGCGGCCCGCGCGTTTTGTGTTTCTCCTGCAGCAAAACTCTGAGGCTATTTCCAGTATGATGCATCGCATCGAGCGTACGTTCGCCGGCCGGCCCCTGATCATCGAAACGGGCCGCATGGCCAAGCAGGCCGCCGGTTCCTGCCTCGTGCAGTTCGGCGAGACGATGGTCCTCGCCGCCGTCACGGTCAGCGACAAGGAGTCGACGCTTCCGTTCTTCCCGCTCACCGTCGAGTACAAAGAGAAGACCTACGCCGCGGGAAAAATTCCCGGCGGCTTCATCAAGCGCGAAGGCCGCCCGCGCGATGAGGAAATTCTCTCCTGCCGCATCATCGACCGTTCGATCCGCCCGCTCTTTCCGGAAGGATTCAAGAACGAAGTCCAGGTTTTCATCTACGTCATTTCCGCGGACCAGGAAAACAAGGCCGACGTGCTTGCGCTCGTCGCCACCTCGTTCGCGCTGAATGTCTCGCGCATTCCTTTTGCCGCGCCGATTGCGGGCGTGCGCGTGGGGCGCGTGACGGCAGAGGAAGGCGCGAAGCCGGCGTGGGTGCTGAACCCGACGTTCCAGGCGCTCGAGTTCTCCGATATGGATCTCGTGGTCGCGGGCTCGCAGGATTCGATCATGATGGTCGAGGGTGGCGCGAACGAAATCTCCGAGGGCGATGTCGTCGAGGCACTGGGCATCGCGCAGCGGGGCATTCGCGAACTCATCGCGATGCAGGAAGAACTGCTCGCGAAAGGCCGCGCCGAGAAGATGGCGTGGACCAAGGCCGAGACGCCGAAGGAGATCGTCGATCGCGTCACGTCCGAAGCGCAGGAGCTCATCCTCGCCGCGATCAACCAGAAGGACAAGCAGACGCGCGTCCAGGCGGTCGAGCGCGTGAAGGAAGAAGTCAAAACGAAGCTCAAGGCCGAACTCCCGGCCGAACATCATGGCTACATCGGCGCAGTGCTCGGTGACATCGAATACGCGACGCTTCGCGCGCAGGTTCTCGACAGCGGTCTCCGCGTCGACGGCCGCAAGCCGAACGAAGTGCGCGCGATTTCGATCGACACGTCGGTCCTTCCGCGCGCGCACGGCTCCGTGCTGTTCACGCGCGGCCAGACCCAGGCGCTCGTCGCCGCAACGCTTGGCACCGCGAACGATGTCCAGCGCATGGACTCGATCGACGAGAAGGGCGAGACCACGAAGTCGTTCATGCTGCACTACAACTTCCCGCCGTTCTCGACCGGCGAAGTGCGTCCGATGCGCGGCACCAGCCGCCGCGAAATCGGCCACGGCAATCTCGCGGAGCGCGCGATTCAGGCGGTGCTGCCGCCGTTCGCGGAATTCCCGTACACGATTCGCATCGTGTCCGATGTGCTCGAGTCGAACGGTTCGAGCTCGATGGCCTCGGTGTGCGGTGGCTCGCTTTCGTGCTTCGACGCGGGCATTCCGCTCAAGGGCGCCGTCGCGGGCGTCGCGATGGGTCTGATCAAGGAAGGGAAGAAGTACGCGATCCTCACTGACATTCTCGGCACCGAAGATCATCTCGGCGACATGGACTTCAAGGTCGCGGGCACGAAGGACGGCATCACGTCGATTCAGATGGATATCAAAATCGACGGGCTCGATCTGAAGATCATGACCGAGGCGCTCGATCAGGCGAAGGAAGGCCGCCTGCACATTCTCGGCGAGATGGACAAGGCGCTCCCGGCCGTTCGTCCGGAAATGTCGCCGTACGCGCCGCGCATCATCACGGTGCAGATCAATCCCGAGAAGATCGGCGAGCTCATCGGACCGAAGGGCAAGAACATCCGCGGCATCCAGGAAGAGAGCGGCGCGGAGATCACGGTCGACGACACGGGTCTCGTCACGATCGCGGCCGTCGGCGCCGAATCGATGGAGCGCGCGAAGCAGATGGTGCAGGCCATCACAGTCGAGCCGGAAGTCGGCGCGATCTACGAGG
>DASYSH010000101.1:0-5799 GCA_036003525.1 Gemmatimonadaceae bacterium
TTCGGCCGGGATGTTCGGGTGCGTCGGCGTGCCCTTGAAGTTCATGTGCTCGAGCAGGTGAGCCATGCCGGTTTCGCCGTAGCCTTCGTGCCGCGAGCCGACGAGGTACGTGATGTTCACCGTCGCGGTCGGCTTGCTCGCGTCCGGGAAGATCAGCACGCGAAGGCCGTTGGCGAGATCGTATTCGGTGATCCCTTCGACGGTCGCGCCTTTCGTGACGCCCTGCGGCAGCTGCGCCGCGAGTGGTCCGGCAACGAAGGCGAGCATCACGGCCAGTCTGCGGCCGGTGCGGGTCATGGGGCTGCGGGTCATGGGTCCTCTATATGGAAGAAGCATCGTATGGCGATCAAAGCTGGGGTTCGGGTGGGTTGGGCTCAAGGCCGACCCAAGCGCTCAGGGGTGGATTTACCCCTTAATCGCGGATTTACCCGGATTCTTGAACGGCGATTTTCGCTGATACTGCAAGTACTTGGGGGAACTACAACCGCAACAGTCACTTAGTTGCAGTTGTAGTTGCAGTTCCCCCCAAAGTTTTTGCAGTATCCGCGAAAATCGCCTTTAAAAAATCCGCCGAAATCCGCGATTGAGGGGTAAAACCATCCCCACACACTTCCCGTCGCCACCGAGCAGATCCGTCCATACTGCGGTTAGACCATTTTTGCGTTATTAATGGTTGACCCCTTACCGAGCCACCCATGCGCCGTACCCTCGCACTCCTCCTGGTCATCACAGCGCCACTCGGCGCACAGATGGCTTACAAGCAGCCGCCCGCTGCAATCGCAAAGATTCTCGACACGCCGCCGACGCCCGCGGCGTCGTTCAGCCCCGACCGCTCGAAAATGCTGATGACCGAGCGCAACGGCCTGCCCCCAATCAGTGATGTTGGCGCGCCATACCTGCGCCTCGCCGGCACGCGCGTGAACCCGCGCACGAACGGATCGTGGCGCGAGGCGTTCGCTCGCGGCCTTGTGGTGCGTCCGATGGGGAGCGCGACTGAAACGCGCATTCAAACGCCAGCCGGCGCGAAGATCTCGCACGTGATGTGGTCCGACGACTCCAAGAAAATCATCTTCTCCGTCACGGGAGCGGACGGCATCAAACTCTGGGTCGCCGACGCATCGACCGGCGCTGCGCACAAACTCGCCGACGTCTCCCTGAACGGCATCACGAATCCCTGCTCCTGGCTCGACGCGACCGATCTCATCTGCCAGACCATCGCCGCGGGTCGCGGCGCCGCGCCCGCCGCGCCGGAAGTGCCGGAAGGACCGATCGTCCAGGAAGCCGATGGCCACAAGAACCCGGCTCCGACGTTCGAAGATCTTTTGTCGAGCCCCCAGGACGAAAAACTTTTCGACTACTACTTCGCGTCGCAACTCGCGATCATTTCGCTCGATGGCACCGTCACGAAAATCGGCGGCAAGGGCGTCCACTCGCGCACGTCGCCGTCCCCCGACGGCAAATACGTGCTCGTCTCGACTGTGCACCGTCCGTATTCGTATCAGGTTCCGGAAGGACGCTTCCCCGCGCTGACCGAAGTATGGGATCGCACCGGAAAAGTCGTGCGCAAAGTTCAGGACACGCCGCTGCAGGAAGGCGCGCCGCGCGGTGTCGACGCAGTTGAAACGGGCCCGCGCGCGGTGACCTGGCGCGCAGATGCGCCCGCGTCGCTCGTATGGGTCGAAGCGCTCGACGGCGGCGACATGAATGCGCAGGTTCCAAAGCACGACCATCTCGTTTCACTTTCAGCGCCGTTCGCGGGCACACCGGTCGAGCTGGTCGCAACGGAATCTCGGATTGGCGGCGGACGCGGCGGCTCGGTCACATGGGCGCGGCCGGATCTCGCGATCGTCACGGAAGCCGCGCGCAAAACGCGCAAGACGCGCACGTGGGCGATCAATCCGTCGAATCCGTCGCAGGCACCGCGTCTATTGTGGGAGCGCAGCACCGAAGATCGTTACGGCGATCCGGGCCGTTTTGAACTCACGCGCGGACCCTTCGGCGACAACGTGCTGCTCACGTCGAAGGATGGAAAATTCGCGTACCTCACGGGCACAGGCGCGAGCGCGGAAGGCGACCGCCCGTTTCTGAACAAGTTCGATCTCGCGACCGGCAAGACGACTCAGCTCTTCCGGTCTGAGGCGCCGTACTACGAAAACGTGACGACGATGCTCGATGGCGAGGGCAACCGCATCGTCACGCTGCGCGAGTCGGTGGACGAAGTTCCGAACTATTATGTCCGCGATCTCACAACCAACAAACTGACGCAGCTCACGCACGCGAAAGATCCCGCGCCGGAATTCGCGGGCGTGAAAAAAGAATTCGTGCGTTACAAGCGCGCTGACGGCGTCGATCTTACCGCGACGGTTTATCTCCCCGCCGGCTACGACAAGGCGAAGGACGGTCCGCTTCCGTTTTTCCTCTGGGCGTATCCGGCCGAGTTCGAATCGGTCGCAGCGGCGTCGCAAATCTCGGGATCGCCCTACCGGTTCACACGGCCGTCGGGTGCGTCGCGCCTGATGATGCTTACGCAGGGTTACGGCGTGATGGACAATCCGACGATTCCGATCATCGCGCAGAACGGCGGCAAACCGAACGATACGTACGTCGAGCAGCTCGTCGCGGGCGCAAAGGCCGCGATCGATAAAGTCGTCGAGATGGGCGTCGCCGATCGCGAGCGCATCGCGGTGGGCGGTCACTCGTACGGCGCCTTCATGACCGCGAATCTTCTCGCGCACACGAACTTTTTCCGCGCGGGCATCGCCGAGAGCGGCGCGTACAACAGAACCCTGACGCCGTTCGGATTCCAGAACGAAGAGCGCACCTACTGGGAGGCGACGGAGCTGTACACCAAAATGTCGCCGTTCACCTACGCCGATTCGATCAAGACACCGATCCTGCTCATCCACGGCATGGCGGACGACAACACCGGCACATTCCCGATCAACAGCGAGCGCCTCTTTGCCGCGCTCAAGGGAAACGGCGGCACGGCGAAATACATCCAGCTTCCGGCTGAACCGCACGGCTATCGCGCGCGCGAGTCGATCGGCCACGTGCTGGCCGAAGAAGTCGCATGGCTCGACAAGTTCGTGAAGCCCAAGGTGAAGGTGAAGGCGGACTAGTTGAGAATGCGTTTGAGCAACCGGGTGCGGCTGCGCTGTGTCCTCGGCGCAGCCGCGCTGTTTTCAGCATGCGCCGGCCGCGCCCGCACCGGCGCGTCGACGGGCAATGACGCGCTGCTGCAGCGCATGCTCGTCGCGGAGGATGCGCGTGGAACCGGGGCCGAGGGTATCGCGCCGCTGCTCGAAGGCGAAAAGAGCGGCGACAGCACGCTGCACGCTGTTGCCGTTCGTGGGCTCGCGCGCCTGAAATGGACGCCGACTCCGCCGGCGCCGCCTGCAAATCGCGGCACATCGCGTCCGGCGGCCGATCGTCCGCCCGCTCCCCCCTGCGCTCGTCTCGCAATCCGGGCACACAGCCCGGATCTCCGCGAGCGCATTCCCGCGGCCGACTCACTCGCCACCTGCAGTGACGACGGCTCGACTCTTCTGCCGCTCACGCGCAGCGCCGATGACAACGTCCGGGCCGGCGCCATCGCCGGCCTCGCGCGTGCAACCAAACACGCTCACGACACTGTCTATATCTCAGCGCTCTCCGCGCGCGGATATCAGGTCGTCCTCGCCGGAGCGCGCGCCCTCGCCGGTTCACCCAACGCGTCGCTCGCGACCCCCGCCCTGCTCGCCTCACTCGACAGACTTTCGGCGGAACGCCGCGAAAACTCCCGCGACGAACGCATGATGATTCTCGATCGCGTCGCCGAGTTCGGATCGACCGCGAACGCGTCGCGCGTTCAGCCCTATATCACCGATTTCGACACCACCGTCGCCGCGAAAGCCGCGTCCATCCTCACCAAGTGGACGGGCACGACCGTCGTCGCGCGCGCGAAACCGCTGCCGATCCGCGAGGAACCGCTCGCGCGGATTTTTCGCGAACGTGGAATGCAGCTGCGCATCACGATGGCGAGCGGATCGTCCAGCGGCGGCGTGATCCTGATCAATCTCTTCAACACCGAGACGCCCGCGACGATCGCGCGCATCACGCGGCTCGCGCGCGCGCACTACTACGACGGCCTCACCTGGCATCGCTTCGTCCCGAACTTCGTGATCCAGGGCGGATCGCCCGGCGCCAACGAAGTCGTCGGCGACGGCCCGTTCATGCGCGACGAGCTCGGCGGACATTCGCACGTGCGCGGCACCGTCGGCATTTCGACCCGCGGCCACGACACCGGCGATGCACAATTCTTCGTGAACCTCGTCGACAACAAACGCCTCGATCACGACTACACCGTGTTCGGTGAGGTCGTTTCGGGAATGGACATCGTCGACAAGATCCGGGAAGGCGATGTCATGACGCGCGTCGAAGTCATCAACGGAAACACCAGGCCCTGACGCGTGACATCTCCCATCGTACTGGCCGCGCTCGCGGCCCTGCTTTCAGTCGCACCAACCGTCGACGCGGACGATCCCCCGGCGGGGATCTATAGCGGCCGCAGCGGACAAACTTCGGTGAAGATTCCGCGCATCGATGCGTCGATCGCGATGGACGGCACGCTCGACAATCCCGTCTGGCAGCGCGCCGCGGTGCTCACCGGATTTTCGGAGTACTCGCCGCTCGACGGCCTCCCCGCCGAAGACTCGACGGAAGTCTTCGTGTGGTACTCGCCGCGCGCGATCTACTTCGGTGTCCGCGCCTTCGAGCCGCACGGCGGCGTTCATTACAAACTCGCCGACCGCGATAAAATCGACGCGGACGACAATATCCAGGTCGTGCTCTCACCGTTTCTGCATTCGCGGCAGGCGCTCGTATTCTCCGTGAACCCGCTCGGCATTCAATCCGACGGCACAATGACCGAGGGCGTCGGCAAGGCGCGCAGCTTCAACACCGGAACCA
Source organism: Gemmatimonadaceae bacterium (assembly GCA_036003525.1). Classification (GTDB taxonomy): domain Bacteria; phylum Gemmatimonadota; class Gemmatimonadetes; order Gemmatimonadales; family Gemmatimonadaceae; genus Fen-1231. The sequence continues at coordinate 4,948 of DASYSH010000101.1, forward strand.
CACAGACGGGAAGGCCGGCGACAGATCTCAGTCCCGACTTCGTCTACGAATCGCGCGGGCACGTCACGCCGGGTGGATACGACGTCGTGATTCGTATTCCGTTCCGCAGCATCAAGTATCAGGCGGGCGACGTGCAGGACTGGGGCGTGAACATCGTCCGGAAAGTCCAGCACTCGGGACACGAGCAGACATGGATCCCGACGAAGCTCGCCGCCGCATCGTTTCTCGCCCAGTCCGGAACGCTCGTCGGACTCACGGGCCTCGATCGCAGCAGAGTGCTCGACGTGAACCCGTTCGTGACGGCGCACGCGGTCGGCGCGCCCGGGGCGGGCGCGTCGCCGTGGGGCTACAACATGTCGCGCCCCGCCGTGGGAACGAACTTTCGCTGGGGCGTGACGAGCAATCTCACGCTCACCGGCACCTACCGTCCGGATTTTGCCGAAGTCGAATCCGATGCGGCAAAGCTGGTCATCGATCCGCGACAGGCGCTGTCGTATCCCGAAAAGCGCCCGTTCTTTCTCGAAGGACTCGAACAGTTCAGCACGCCGAGTTCGCTGGTGTATACGCGGGCGATTCAGGCGCCGATCGCAGCGACCAAACTCAGCGGAAAATCCGGCGAGTATTCTGTGGGATTTCTCTCCGCGCTCGATCAGGAGAGTTCGCCGATCACCGGCACCGGCCATCCGCTGTACAACGTGCTTCGTGTCACACGCGACATCGGCGGCGCATCCGTGCTCGGCACGACGATCACCGACAAAGAACAGGGCGGCGCGTACAGCCGGCTCGCGAGCGTCGATGGCCGCTTCACATTCGACAAGATCTATTCGCTGCAGGGGCAGTTCGCGACGAGCA
>DASYSH010000102.1:0-9908 GCA_036003525.1 Gemmatimonadaceae bacterium
GCAGTTGTGCCGGTTCTCATTTTGTTGACCGTCGGTGTGGAATGGCTGCGGCGGAAGTACGCGCCGCGCGTTTCGCCGCAATGGCTCGTCGCGCCGGTCGCGATCGCGCTGGCCGTGACTACCGCCGCACGGAGCTATGCATACAACGATCCCGTCGAACTCTGGCGCGGCGCGACACGCACGGTGCCGGAGAATTCGCGCGCGTTCGAACAGCTCGGCCTCGCGCTGTTCACGGCAGAGCCACCGCAGCTTCCGGCGGCGGAGTCCGCGTTCGTGCGCGCGCTCGCGATGGATACGTCGTGTCAGTCGGGATGTCTGCAGTACGCGGCGCTGCTGTCAAAAGAAGAACGATACGCGGAAGCAATCCCGCTCCTCGAGCGCCAAGCCGGCGCGATCGGCAGCCCAACGTACAACTTCATGGCGACGCGGCTCCTCGCGCTCGCGTTGATGAAGGAAGGACACTACGAGCTCGCGATTCCATATTTGGAGCGGCTCGTGCAGGCTGATCCGTCAGTGTCGCATCTCGTCGCGCTCGGCGTTTCGTATCTGTCCATCGGAATGAAAGACGAAGCGCTCGAGACGTTTCGTCACATGGCGACGCTCGATCCGGGGAACGACAAGCTGCAGCGATTGAGCACGCGGCTTCAGGAGGGCGTCGGGCATCCGGAAGCGCTGTCGAATCTGCAGGACTTTGCGTTTACGATGGCGAAGGAGTGGATGTAGGTGTTGCAGCGTGCGATCGATGCGCTGTCTGGCGACGTGCGCATCGCGATGCGAGGATTCCGGCGCACGCCGACGTTTGCGGTTGCCGTACTCGCGATCCTTGGCCTTGGCATCGGGACCTCAGTCGCGATGTTCATCACGTTGCAAGACGTGTTGATTCGCCGCCTGCCGGTGCAAGATCAGGACCGTGTCGTCGTGATGTGGACTCACACTCCGACAGCGCCCGAGATGGCGCCACCGGCCACCGTCCTCGCGGAACTTCGAACCGCGAGTCGCGCGCTGCGCGGAGTAGCGGGCGTCGTCCATTTCGGCGCAAGTCCGCGCCCGTTCATCGACGGCGATCGCACCGTAACAATCTCGTATTCGCAGGTCACGAGCAATTTCTTCGACGTGCTCGGTGCGAAGCCCGTGATCGGCCGAATGTTGCGCGCGGGCGACGGGGCGGCTGGAGCGGCCCCGTCGATGGTGCTGAGTTACTCGGCGTGGCAATCGCAGTTCGGCGGGGACACAGCGGTCCTCGGCCGAACACTCGTCGATGCATACGATCGATCCAAAGTCACGATCGTTGGCGTTGCCCCACCGGGACTCGACTACCCGCTGGGCGCCGCCTCGTGGCTCCCACTGCCTGATGCAAATCCTGCACAAGTTCTAACGGTGGCGCGGCTCGCGCCCGGCACTTCGCTCGAAGCAGCACGCGCGGAATATTTTTCCATCGTCGATCGACTCCAGCCGGCGTGGAAACTTTCCGGTGCGAATGCCGAGACGTTCTCCGACGCCGTGCTCGGAGACGTGCGGCCGATACTTGCGACGCTTGGCGCGGCAGTTGGGCTGCTTCTGCTCATCGTGTGCGTCAATGTCGGGACGCTCTTCCTCGCTCGCGCCAACGGGCGGTCCGGCGAACTGGCCGTCCGTCGCGCGCTCGGCGCTACGTTCGGCGACCTTGCGCGACAGCTCATCGCCGAGAGCGCGCTGCTCGCGCTCGCAGGTGGCGCAATCGGCACTGCATGCGCCGCGGCTCTGCTGCGAGCGCTCGTCGTGTTCGCGCCCGCGAATCTTCCGCGAGTCGACGACCTGACGTTGCATGGAAGTATCGTCGGCATGGCGATCGCCGTGTGTGCGTTCTGCACGCTTCTCTTCGGCGTCCTCCCGGCGCTCGCAGTCGCGAGAGGCAGCTCATATGCGCCGTTGCGGCGCGACTCGCGCTCCGGCAGAGCGACCGTGCGCCATCGTCGTGTGCGAAAGCTGCTCGTGGGCGCGCAAGTTGCATTTGCGGTCGTACTCCTCGCCGGCGCGGCGCTGCTCGCGCGAAGCCTGCAACGACTTGAGCGCCTTCAGCTGGGATACAAGGCCGACCATCTTTCGATACTGTCGGTCGCGTTCGACGGCAAGAAGTACTGGCCCGACAAGATGACCGGCTGGGCAGAACTGGCAATGCAAGGCATTCGAGCGATAGGCGGCGTGACCGACGTTACACCTGTCATGATGCCGCCGTTCTATGGGCCAAACTTTTGGCATCCGCCGTTTGAAATCGAAGGTCAACCGGTGGATTCGGCGCATCCGTTTCCAAGTATTCCCGTCGAAGCTGCGGGAGAAGATTATTTCCACACGTTCGACACGCCTATCGTGCGTGGACGCGGCTTTACGACCGGTGACCGGCAGAATGCCACGCGCGTGGTGATCGTGAATCAATCGCTCGCGCGACGCGCGTGGCCGGGACTTGATCCGATCGGCAAACGTATCAGGTTCGCCCGGCTTCCCGAATCGACGCTGCCGGACGCTGCGTTCTCCTGGATCACCGTCATCGGTGTTGTGCCTGATACGCGCTACCGGAGTCTTCGAGAGACGACTCCCATGATTTACCTCCCGTGGAGACAGTTCACCGGCTGGCAGGGCAGTTTTGCGGTGCGCTCAAGCGTCGACATCGGCGCGGTCACGCCGGCGATTCGCCGCGCATTCAAGTCCGTCGATCCGACGCTTGTCATGTTCGACGTGAAATCGATGGACAATTTTCTCAACGGGCCGCTCTCGGGGCCGAGGCTAAGTGCGCTGTTGTTGTCGGCGTTCGGTCTCGCGGCGTTGATGCTCGCTGCCGTCGGACTGTATGGCGTGATGTCGTCGATAGTGCGCGAGCGGACGCGGGAGATCGGCATTCGTCTGGCGCTTGGCGCGACGCCTGAGCTCGTTCGTCGCGCCGTACTGCGGCAGGCATTAGTTGTCGCAGGCGTGGGAGCAATCGTGGGACTCGCAGGCGCGCTCGCCACCACGCGCCTGCTGAAGTCGTTGCTCTTTGAGGTCAGCCCGACCGATCCGATATCACTTGCGATCGTGTGCGGCGTGCTGATCGCGGCCGCGGCAGCGGCGGCGTACATCCCGGCGCGCCGGGCGACGCGTGTCGATCCGGCGAGTGCGCTGCGATCTGACTGACGGCGTTCGTCCGTGCGTTCAATGAATCGCTCGAAGGGAAAGGCCGAGCGACACGAACGCGAAATGGGTCTTCAACTGCACGAGCAAACGACGTGGGTCGTCCGTCAGCCAGATCTCCGCGTGGCCGCCTTCTGAAAAAATTCCTTTCGTCTTGATGCTCGGCTGCAACACGATGGTGGCAAACCGTCCGGCCGGGACGTTGATCGTGTCCCTCCGGACAACGTGCACGATGACCGGGTTCGCCGCAGGGTCGTAATAATTGTCGAACCTGTACGTCTTGCCCACTTCCAGCGGCAGCGTGCGAACAAAGAAGAAGAGTGACGTCTCATCGAGCGGATCTGATACCGACGCCTGCTCCTCTTTTCCGATCTGGTGAAACGTCTTGCGATCGGGATAGAAATCATACACACGCTTGGTAGTCTTGCGCTGCTGCACCTGATTCTGCTCAAAGTGCAGCGAGTTCAGAGTCTCGACGTCCATCCAGCTGTCGTCGGTAAAGTCAACGTGGAAGAACGGAACGCCGCCCTTCACGTTGAGATGAAGCCGCCAAACACGACGATCGCGAATCGTGTCCTGCCCCGTAACCTGCAGGAGCGCGGTTCCAGCGGGGATGCCCTCCAACTTCACGCTGTATTCAAGATCCTCGCCAGCGAGCCACGGCACGCGGGCTGGCGATTGCGCTTCGACGGTCGCGCGGGCGCATGCGAGAAGCGCCAACGCGACGATGGTGAACTTCACCGTGTGTGCGCGCCCTCGGGCATCGCGAGCTTCCCGTCCGACCACTTCCGCACCGGAATCAGCAGCAGCAAGAACGGCGCGTCCGGGTCTGTCGCGGTTCCGTCGAGCATCGTGGTGTTGGCATCGCTCAATCCCAATGCCGGCGCATGCGATTTGTCGAACCAGAACATCACGTGCGGCACCCAATGCGAATTTCCGCTTGCGAGAGCCTGGTCCGGCGAGAGCATGTATGCCATCGCGCCCGGTGCCGGCATGGGCAATGTGTGCGCGGCATATCCGTCCCGGTCGCGTTTCTGGATTTCATCTTTCGACGCTCCGGCCATCACCCACTCCGCGCGCTTGAGCATCTCGCGCAATACCGATTTCACGGCGGGTGGATTCAGGCATTCCGGCCCGCGATTCGCCGGATTCCAGAAGTTGGGATCGTTGAACGCGCTGTCGAACGAGCGGCCCACGAAACAGGTGAACCCGTTCGTGCCGGGCACGGCCTCGACGAAGCCGGTCTTGGTCAGCACCAATATGGTGGCTGAATCGGCGATTGCCTTCGGACCCGCGCTCCGCGCCATCGCAATCTCCGCGGCGCGGTCAGCAATCAAATACGATGCGGGATCGGAGGCCTGCGCTCCGGCGCGTCCGGCGACCAACAGGGAAATGACGACGAGCGTTGATCGAACGTATGGCATCGTTGAATCCGCGAAAGAGTGAATGCGTGTGATCTTGGACTCCCGATGTACTACCCGCCATATGGGTCGAGCTGTGACATCGTCTCGCGGAATCCACCGCGGATGCTGCGACTAGCGCTTCGCTCGATAGTCGTACATGAAGGTCACGATCACGGAACGGCTGTGTGCGCCGAAGATCGTACCTGCGCGCGCAAGGCCGAGGCCATCGACGTACGCGACATCGGCCTTCAGTCTTCCGTTCCGAACGGTGAATCCTCCGGTCGTGGCGGTCTCGTCGTGGCCCGTGCGCAAAACGAAATTGCCGCTGAGAAATGCCTGCTCGAATCCGATGTTCGGATCGATGAGCGTTGATTTCCTGCCGCTCAAGCCGTTGGTGCGCGCGACACGAGTGCCGCCGACATCGAACAGCGCCCCGCTCCATGGCGCCACTGAGCCGCCGAAACGCCATTCGAAGCTCTTCGCGGTGCCGGACGCCTCGAGATTTCCGTCGCGACGAAATTCGCGATCCGTATTGAGAATCATCCGCGACCCCAGCAGAAATCGCGATAGCGGCTGCCAGGTCAAGCCGAAGCCGCCCGACGGACGCCACTGCGTTTCGTAGTGCACCGGAACACCGGTCGATGCGCCGGTCGCATCGAACTGCGACAACTCATATGAGAGCATCGCGCCGGCGGACCACCCCGATGCGATCGGCATCGCGGCTTTGAAAAAAAGTCCCTGGTCGGCGCCGCTGCCGTGGACGAGTTCTCCGTCGCCATTCAGCGGGGCGTTCAGTGTCGTGTTGATGTTCGTCGCATGCTGCGAAAGCGCGATTCCATAAATCGCGAGATTGTGCCACAACGACGGCGACGTGAACCCGACGGCGGTAAAGGTGAACTTATTTCCGCTCGCGTAATCGGTTACGCCGACATCGACGAGCGCCGTGCCGGAATCGCGATAAACGAGCGAATAGTTGCCCCACGTTGCGCCGTCCCCGCCCATGCCGATCGGTCGCACGCCTTTTTTTACCTGCGTCGAGGCGAATTCCCTCATTGCAGTTTCAGGGGACTGCGCGCGCGCCGTTTTCGCGAGTGAGAGCGACCCGGCCGCGACGGCGAAGGCGGTTACGATGGAGCGAGACAGTGTCATCATCGACACGAATCTAGCGGCGATCGTCGGTCGGTGCGCGTAACCGGTAATTCTGATTCAGATGGTGTCCGACATCCGACACTAGACGTCGATCTTCCTCGACATCTCGATCATCGTCCGCCTGAATCCCGCGCGCGCGAACAATCGCTGCGCGGGCTCGTTGCGTTCCGCCGTTGAGAGAAGCGCCAGCGGCACACCGCGGCCACTCAGCGCGGCAATCGTTGCATCGAGCAGCTTGCGTCCGATTCCCTCTCCGCGGCGCGCGGGATCGACCACGATGTCATACAGCGCGGCGGCGGGACCGCGCAGCGCCATGTAGTCGCGCCCCTCGATTCCCGCATATGTGTAGCCCATCACTGATCCACCATCATCGGCGACGAGAATCACCACGCCGGGCTCGTCGAGCTGCGTCGCGAGATACGCGGCGTAGCCGTGTTCGGTTTGCGGCGTCGCGGGAATAAACCGCTCCGGATCGAAATCGTGATGCTCACGCACGAGCAGCGCGCCGAGCTGGCCGGCCTTCGGCATGTCGGCGAGAGTCGCTGGACGAATCGTGATCGCAGACGCTAAGGCCACGGCGTAGTCGAGGGCATCGGCGAGGAGAGACAACCCGCCGGCCCCACTCCGCGCCACAGTGTGGGTGTGGCGCTGCCGATCGAACCATCGATCAGCGCGATTGCGCAGCCGCCGGGGTAACCGGTGATCGCGACGACGCGGCCGCTGCCGCCGTTCTGCGCTTGGGGCGTCGTCATCTGACTCCACTGCATCCCGTCCCAACGATAGATCTGGCCGAGCCACGTGCCGACATACACATCCTTCGGCCCACTGCCCCACAGTCCGACTTCGAAAGCATTGGTCGATGGCTGTATGAGCGCTGGCCCGACGTTTTCATACAGCTTTGACAGCCCAGCCGCATTGTTCGTCCACGACGTGCCGTCATAGTGCACGAGTGCGGTGTCGCCGACAGCCCACACATCGGACGCGCCGCTTCCCCACACGCGTGTGATGCGGTGAGCGGTCGGAGTCGTGACGGACGTCCATTGCGCGCCGTCGTAATGCATGATTTTTCCGTGCGCGCCAACGGCCCACGCGTTCGTCGACGACGTTCCCCAAATTCCGTAGAGCGAGTCACCTCCCGAGACGGGATCGTTGGAGCACGCCGAAACCGACCGGCAATGCAGAACAGAGTTGGCGCCCGCAATCCACACGTCGCTTCCCGTTCCCCACACGGCATTGTAGTTGTCGACTCCGGCAATCGGATGGAGAATGTCGCTGACGACGCTCCACCTGGTGCCGTCCCAATGCAGAATCGTCGCGGCGTTTCCAACGGCCCACGCGTTTGACGGTCCGTCGCTCCACACGCCGGCAAGCGCGCGAATATTCGGAGTGCCCGACGGCGGCCGGTCCACGGTCCACGTGGTCCCGTTCCAGCGCGCGAGAAAATTATTCCAGCCCACGGCGAACGCGCTCGACGCGGAGGTCATGATCGCATCATGGATCGACGTGCCGTAACTCACTGGATGCGATCCGCCCACAGCCGCGACGTCGATGCGACCGAAAGACGAAGAGTGGAAGTACGCGGCGCCGCCGCGTGGATCGGCCCACGGACGGCCGATCATTTGTTGTGTGAACTGCGACTGGGCGATCAAAATCCAGCCCGAGCCGTTGTACTTATAGAAATCGCGAACGGACGATCCACTGTCGGCGGCAACGTATATCTCGCTGCTGGAAACGGCGGCGACACGCCCGAGATGCGGCGGGGACGGGATTGCGGTCCACGTCGATCCGTTCCAGCCGATGATTCCCACGCTCTGTACCGCCACGTACGCGAGGCCCGGCCCCGGGCATTGCAAATCGCTTTTCTGCCCTGTGAATATCGATGGAGCGGCCGTCCACGAAGTGCCGTTGAATCTGTACAGCGTGCCGGTCGACGAGTTCATCGCGAAGGCCTCGTTCGGACCCGTCACGCACGCGGCGTCAATCGTGGCACCGTTCGTCGAAACCTGACTTTTCGTCCAACTCGTCGTGTTGCCGAACCACGCATTGCCCGCGGATGTTCCGGCAACGACGAATTTCGAAGTGCCCGAGGTGACTGCGCCAATCGACACGACATTTTCGGTGCCGGTGCCGCCGACGAACGAGATCGACGTGCCGTCGAAGTGATAGATGCCGCCCTGCCCCGCGAGATAGACGTCGTTCGGCGAGAATGCCGCGACATCGTTGAACTGCGGGACGCCCGGCGGCGCGGAGACACGCGTCCATGTTCCGTTTTGGAAAATCGCGAGCTGCCCGGAGTTGAATCCGGTCGCGCAGTTGGTGGGGCTCGCGCACATGAACGTGTTCGTCAACGTGAAGAGCACCGGCGGCGCGCCCGCGGCGAGACCCGTGACCGTGCCGGTCATCGGCCCGTTGAACTGAGCTTGCGACAGCGGTCCGCCGAGGCGCAGCGACTCGTCGCCGTCGAATTCGAAAATGCTGTAACGCGTGGTCGAGAGATTAATTGCCGGCACCACGGGCGCCTTGCCAGGCGCGACATCGACTGAGAGAAACGAATAATCGTAGGCGTGCTTGTCAAAGCCGTCGCTCGTGTCGGCGCTAAACGTCGCGGAGTCATGCAACCACACGCCGTACCAAACCGTGCAGCCGGTCTGCGACCCCATCCGCGTCGGGTCCGCCAGGCAGCCGGTGATGTCCACATTCAGCGTCACCGATTGAGTCGCGCCGGTCACCTGTACGACGAGCGGGCCGGCAAGAATGCGAAACGAGTCCGTTTCTTGTGTAAGCACGGTGCTCTTGTATGCCGCCGCGACGACGAGCACCTGTCGCTTCCCCGCCGCGTTGACCTGCTGCGCCCCGACCGCGTTGAACTGCAGCTGAATTTTCGAGGAAGCGTTGAAGACCGGATGAAACGCTTTGTCCGCGCACGCCGCGGCGATGACGCATGCGAATATCGCGCCGAGTTTTTTTGCGAGCGCAAGGCTCGAATAGTTTCGCGACATCACTGTGCACCTCGCCGTGCGGCGAACGAAAACATTATCGACCCGCCGAATCCCGTGGTCTTTGCCGTGCCGGTGCTGAAACTTCCATACTCCGGGTGCAGCGCGAACCGGAATCCGCCGCCTCCCGACTCCACTCCGATCGTCACGCCCGCGGCAGTCACCGCGGCGCCGACGAGCGAATTCGTGAATGTCATCCCCGAGTGCCAGCGCGCGTCGGCGGCGAGAATCAATCCGGCCGATTCCGCATGGCCGAGCACTCCGCCAATCGAGCCCTCGAGATAGGTCGCGTCCGAGCCGGCGACTTTCGCGCTCGACGCGTCGGTGTATGCAGATCGATATCGCACGGCAACGGTCGCGCCGCTCTCACGCCAGCTTGTCGACCCAAAGTCGAATCGCGCGAGCGCGGTGAGCTGCGGTCCAAGCGTGTACGATGTGGCCGCGCCCGCGCTGCCGGCGGCTCCAACGGTCACTTGATCCTTCGTGAATGCATCGCCGATCAAGAGCAATCCCATCCGGCCCTCGCCGAGCGTGCGATCGGCGCCGAGCGATAAATGGAGCGCGGTTCCCGGCGTGACCTGCGTCTCAGAAGTGCCCGACGACAGCGCGATCGCGATCGGTGTGTACTCGGTGCGCTGTTCGACCGCGGCGCCGAGCGCGAAGGCCCAGTCACCGCGCTCGACCGCGCTGACGATTCCCACCGTGCCGCCGAGACCGGAGCCGTATGCGGCGACCGGCATGTGGAGCGCGGGCGCGCCGGCCGCTTCGAGCACCGACGTCTGATCGGCGGTCATGCGCGTGGTGCCCGTCGGGATGTTGAGTCCGAACGTCATTTGCAGCGCGTCGCCTTTGACTGGACCGGTGACGCGGAGTTTGAGATCGGTCGGACCGGAAAGCGTCAGCACCTTGTCGTCATCGGTGGAGGACTTCGCGATGTGAACCGCGCTCGTTGCATACGCGCCGGTGATGTCAGCGCTCCACGCGCCGCCAAGTCCAAAACGGACTTTGAACGGCACCGCGACTTGCGCGACATCCGCGACCGCGCCCGAGGTCTGCGACACCGGCGTATTGAAATGCCACGCGGCGATCACCGGTACGAATGCCCATGATGTCGTCGGCAGAAGCACATCCTGCGCGCGCGCCGGATTGATTGCGGCGCCCAGTGCGATCATTGCAATGCCCCTAATCACGTGTCGCGCATCACTCACGCCCCTCA
>DASYSH010000103.1:0-2529 GCA_036003525.1 Gemmatimonadaceae bacterium
AGTATCGTCGCCGCTCGCGATGAACCATCGCACGAAAGGTCTACCGCAAATGCACGTCAGACTATGTCGCCACCGGCGGGAGTTCGACGATCTCGAGCCAGTACTTGCCGAGGACGTTCATCGCCTCGACGAGTCCGGAGAATGTCACCGGCTTCGTGATGAATGAATTCACGCCGAGCTGATAGCTGCGCGCGATGTCTTCGTCGAGTCGCGACGTCGAGAGCACGACGACCGGAATGTCCCTCAGATTCGGATCTTCCTTGATCGTCTTGAGCGCCTCGCGCCCGTCGAGTTTCGGCATGTTGAGATCGAGCAAAATCAAACCCGGCCGCGGCGCCATGCCGGTCTCGCCGGCGTATTGTCCGCGCTGGTAGAGATAGTCCAGCAGCTGCTCGCCGTCCTGCACGAAGCAGATGCGGTTGGAAATGTGTGCGTCCTCGAGCGCCTGGCCCGTGAGCATCCGATCGTCTTCATCATCATCGCAGACGAGAATCGTGATCGGGATCTTGTGCCTGTCAGTCGTCATCATGCGAGTAGTCCCGTTGAGACCTGCGTCGCCGGCAGTGTGACTGTGAACGTCGCGCCCTCGCCGGGACGGCTCGTAGCCCAGATCGTGCCGCCATGCCGCAAAACAATTGCCCGGCAGATGGCGAGTCCGATTCCGGACCCCGCATACTCATTTTTTCCATGCAAACGTTCGAACATCCTGAAGATCTTGTCGGCGTACTGACTGTTGAATCCGATTCCGTTATCCGTCACGGTGATCGTCCAGTTCCGGGGTGACGACCGCGAACTGCCAAGGCGTATGACCGGCGCCTGATCCTTCCGGCGATACTTCAGCGCATTGCCGAGCAGATTTTGCAGCAACTGCCGCATTTGGACGGGGTCCGCTTCGAGCACGGGGAGAACCCCGACTTCGACGAGCGCGCCATCGTCCGCAATGGCTGTTTCGAGATCAGCAATGACTTCGCGCGCGATCTTGCCGAGGTCGGTCGAAACAAAGGGCACGGCACGCGTGGCGACTTGCGAGTATGCGAGCAGGTCGTTGATCAGCGTGCGCATTCTTCCGGCCGCGCTCATCATGCGTTCGAGATGCTGGCGGCTGTCATCCTTGAGCACATTTGCCGCGCTGACGGTGAGGCGTTCGCCGAACGTCAGGATCTTGCGCAGCGGCTCCTGCAGGTCGTGCGAGGCGACGGAGGCAAATTCCTCGAGCGCCAAATTGGAACGCTGGAGTTCGGTGCGCTGCGCCTCGAGTCGCGACTCGGTGAAGCTCCGCTCGGTGATGTCTTCGATCGCCAGCAGAATCATGCGCGGCTCGCCGGGACCGTTGTCGACGAGGCGCGCGTTCAAGAGCATGATCTTGCGGCCGATTCCCGGGAACGCATGATCGACTTCGAAATCGTCGAGGCGCGGCTCGGCGGCGAGCTTGTCGTGGAGCATCTCGCGGAGCGGGGCGATGTCCCACTGCCCGTCGCCGAGCGTGAAGAGCACTTTGCAGATTGTATCAACGGGTTCGACGCGAAAAAACCGGAAGAACGCGCGGTTCGCCTGCGTGACCCGGAACTCCGGGTCGAGCACGAGCAGGGGTTCCCGCACGGTGTCGAGAATGTCGAGCAAGAGTTGCTGGGCAGCCGGCACGTATGCCGGCGCTTCGTGCCGCACGGCGGTCTGGCTGGACTCCACTTCTGACACGATGGTGCTCCCGATCGGATACATTCGCTTCTCCCGCCGGTCGCTGCGTGCCGCAATCGGCTATAGAAGCACAGTATCGGGTGGCGAAGCGGCGCCACAATCGCACGTTCGTGGTAGATTCCCGGCGGCGAAACGCGGGGCGTGCATGTGACGACTTTCGCTCGGGAAACGGGGGTTCCGGAGCGCTTCAGCCCGCTTTAACGAATCTGAGCGCGATCGAGTCGATGCAATAGCGCAAACCGGTCGGACGCGGACCGTCGTCGTAGATGTCGCCGAGGTGCGCGTCGCAGCGGTGGCATGTGACCTCGGTCGGATCCGCACCGGGACTCTGCGCCTTCGGACCGACTACGTTCTCCGCTGCGATCGGCTTCCAGAAGCTCGGCCATCCGGTGCCCGAGTCGAACTTGTGCGCCGAGCTGAACAGAGCCGTGTCGCAGCAGAGGCAGCGAAAGATTCCTGTTTCGTGGAGATTCCAATACGCGCCGGTGAAGGGGCGTTCGGTCCCGGCGCGGCGGGTGACATCGTAAGCCAGCGGCGAGAGTTGCCTGCGCCACTCGGCGTCGGATTTCACGATTTTCGCGAGGCGTTTCGCGCCCAGCCGCTTGCCGTCGGCTGAGAAGTCTACGATCAACACATCGTCGCTGCGCCGGCGTGACAGCGGTCGGGCGACGAGATGGGGCGCGCGAGCGACACCGGCGGTCGCAGAAATTGCCAGTGCCGCGAGAAACTCCCGCCGGCTCACGCGCCGAAATTCGTCGCGATATTTCATGCGCTGAAGTTGTATATGCCGGGACGATATGTGAAGTTTGTAGAGCGTTTTTGTCGGCCGAGATC
>DASYSH010000104.1:0-1614 GCA_036003525.1 Gemmatimonadaceae bacterium
CGTCGCGGAAACCATCGGCAAGAATCAGAAGCGCGAGCTCGTGGTCGTCACGAAATCGACGGTGCCGGTCGGAACCGCGGAAAAAGTTCACGCGGCCGTCGCGATCCACGCGAAGCTGCCGTTTCACGTCGTGTCGAATCCCGAATTCTTGAAAGAAGGAGCGGCGGTCGACGATTTCATGAAGCCCGACCGCGTCGTGCTCGGCGTCGAGAGCGACTTCGCGCGGAGCGTGATGGCGGAGTTGTATGCGCCGTTCGTGCGCACCGGCAAGCCGATCATTTTCATGGACGTGCCCTCCGCCGAGATGACGAAGTACGCCGCGAACGCGATGCTCGCGACGCGAATCTCATTCATGAACGAGATCGCGAATCTCTGCGAAAAAGTCGGCGCGAACGTGGATCTGGTGAGGAAGGGAATCGGAAGCGACGCGCGCATTGGACCGTCGTTTCTGTTTCCGGGTCCGGGCTACGGCGGCTCCTGTTTTCCGAAAGACGTGAAGGCGCTCATGCGCACGTCCGGCGACGTCGGCGCGCCGATGCTGGTGCTGCAGGCCGTCGAAGACGCGAACGACAAGCAGAAGCACCGGCTGTTTCAAAAGCTCGCCGGGGTCATGGGTGCATCGTTGCACGGCTGTCGTGTCGCCGTGTGGGGGCTCGCATTCAAGGCGCAGACCGATGATATGCGCGAGTCTCCGGCGCTCACGCTCATCGACGAGCTGCTTGGTGCGGGCGCGACCGTCGTGGCCCACGATCCCGCCGCGATGCCGGAGGCCGAACGCCGTCTCGGGGCAAAAATCGCGTTCGCGAAAACCAATTACGACGCGCTCACGGGCGCGGACGCGCTCGTCGTCGTCACCGACTGGAACGAGTATCGCTTTCCGGATTTCGCGCGCATCAAGAGCGCGCTCAAACAGCCGATCGTGATCGATGGCCGCAATCTGTACGATCCGGCGAAGATGCAATCGCTCGGCTTCACGTACCGTTCGGTCGGGCGGGGGCGCGAGTGAGGGTTCTCATTACCGGCGCCGCCGGATTTTTGGGATCGCACCTCACCGACCGCTTTTTGGCCGACGGCCATTCGGTGGTGGGGCTCGACAACTTCGTGACGGGCCACCGCGACAACATCGCGCACCTGGCGAACGAGCCGCGGTTCAGCTTCATGGAAAAAAACATCTCCGACTACACGGAGGTGGCCGGTGCCCTGGACGGCGTTCTCCACTTTGCGTCGCCGGCGAGTCCGGTCGACTATCTCGAGCTTCCGATTCAGACGTTGAAAGTCGGATCGCTCGGCACTCACAATGCGCTCGGCATTGCGCTCGCCAAGAAGGCGCGCTTCTTCATCGCGAGCACCAGTGAGGTGTATGGCGACCCGCTCGTCCATCCGCAGCCGGAGTCGTACTGGGGGAACGTGAACCCCATAGGTCCGCGCGGTGTCTATGATGAGGCCAAGCGGTTCGCCGAGGCGATGACGATGGCATACCACCGCTACCATGGCGTCGATACGCGGATCGTGCGCATTTTCAATACATACGGCCCCCGAATGCGTCCGAGGGACGGCCGGGTGGTTTCGAACTTTATCGTGCAGGCTCTCAATGAGGAGCCGCTGACGATTTAT
>DASYSH010000105.1:0-1976 GCA_036003525.1 Gemmatimonadaceae bacterium
TCGCGAAGCTGAAGAAGTCGGAACAGTCGTAGCGCCGCGGGGCGCTTGCCCCGCGCGCGGCGCGGTGTCAGGTTGCCCGTCATCATGACGATCACCTACGCCGACGTTCTCGCCGCGCACGAGCGGATAAAACCGCATCTCGTCGCCACTCCCCTCCGCAATTATCCGGAACTCGATTCGCTCGTGGGCCACGACGTGCGCGTCTGGGTCAAGCACGAGAATCATCAGCCGACCCAGAGTTTCAAGATTCGGAACGGTCTTTCCGCGATCACCGCGCTGCCCGCCGACGCACGCGCGAAAGGCGTCATCGGCGCGAGCACGGGGAATCACGGGCTGGGCCTCGCTTACGCCGGAAAGGTGCTCGGCGTGCGCGTGACGATTTGCGTGCCGGCGAACAACAATCCGGAGAAGAACGCCGCGATCCGCGCGCTCGGCGCGGAACTCGTGGAAACCGGCGTGAACTACGACGAGAGCGCGGCCGCGTGCGCGAAGATCTGCGCCGATCGCGGGATGACGCTCGTGCATTCGACGAACAATCGCGATGTCATCGCCGGCGCGGGCACGATGACGGTCGAGATCCTGGAACAGCACAACGATCTCGATGCGCTGCTGATCGCGACCGGCGGCGGATCGCAGGCGGTCGGCGCGTTGTGCGTCGCGGCGGCAACAAAGCCGTCGCTTGCGGTGTGCGCCGTGGGCGCGGCCGGCGCACCGGCGCAGTACGAATCATGGAAAGCCGGCGAAGTTCTCACGGGGCGGCCGGTCAACACGATGGCCGAGGGCATCGCGACGGCGTCGGCGTACGCGATGACGTTCGACGCGCTGAAGAACGGTCTGCGCGAGTTCGTGGCGGTGAGCGAGCCGGAGATCTATCAGGCGATCCGCGATTATGTGCGGATCACGCACAATGTCCCCGAGGGCGCGGGTGCCGTGGGGCTGGCAGGGCTGCGGAAGCTCGCGCCAAAACTGGCGGGGCAGCATGTGGCGATCGTGCTGTGCGGCGGAAATCTTTCCCAGTCGGAATTGAGAAAGGCAATTTGTGTTTAAGAGTCTAGGGTCTAGTGTCTAAGGTCTAGAGTCTGATGACACGCTTCACGCAGTTCACAGCTATGAACTGCATACTGCGGGTTTTCAGACTTCAGACTCTAGACTCTGGACACTGGACTTGAACTGCCCTACGCGCGTGGATGGCTTTGCTTGTAGACCTGCTTCAACCGCTCGACTGACGTGTGGGTGTAGATCTGCGTAGTTGATATCGATGCGTGCCCGAGTAATTCCTGGACGGCTCTGAGATCCGCGCCAGCGTCGAGGAGATGCGTGGCAAACGTGTGACGCAGCGAGTGCGTGGAGAGCCCCGCGCCCTCGTCGACCTGCTTGAGCCAGCCGACGACGGCGTTTTGAATGCTCTTGACGCTCATGCGTTTGCCGCGATTGCTGAGAAAGCACGCGGTGCGGTCGGCGCCGATGCCCAGGCTGCGGCAGAGTTCGTCGCGGCTGCGCTCGTAGTTTCTCAGCGCCCTCTGCGCGTGCTGGCCGACGGGAACGATGCGCTCTTTCCTTCCCTTGCCGCGCACCTTTACCATACCGGCGAGCAGATCGAGATCGGGACGGTTGATGCCGCGCAGTTCGCTGAGGCGCAATCCGGCCGAATAAAACAATTCGAGAATCGCAAGATTGCGAACGTCGGCATAGTGTCCTTCGCTCGCGCGCGTCGCGGCCGCGGTGAACAGCGTCTCGACCTGCGCGCGATCGAGATACCCGGGCAAATACTTGTCGGTCTTCGGCGAGCCCACGGTGCGCGCAGGATTGATTTCGACGACGTCGTTGCGGTGGAGAAAGGCGTAAAACGTCCGGACCGCTGAAAGTGTCCGCGCGATGCTGCGTTTTCCCAAGCCGCGCCGGGTGAGATGCGCGAGGAACGACCGCATCGCGAGCCGGTCCACTTTCCCCCAGTCGACGCGTTCGGTGCCGTAATA
>DASYSH010000106.1:0-2766 GCA_036003525.1 Gemmatimonadaceae bacterium
CCATGGACCGGTTCCAGGGACTGCTGATGAATCGCGGGAACGCCGGCGGCACCTGGAAGATCCACGACATCAGCCGGGACCGGGTGATGCAGCGGATGGCGCCTATCCGCGATGGCGCCCCGGCGCTCTGGAGCGTGGTGCTGCAGGTGCTCGACGAGGTGGGTTTGCCGGGCTAAAGTCGGTTGACGTCAACGCATAAAGTATTTACTTTGACGTCAACGCCTATGTCAACGCCCCGGCCGACAACCAAGAACGCGCGCAAAGCCAGATCGACCCTGCGCGCCGAAACACTCGATCGCATCCGGACGCTCGTCGCCGTCCTCACCCAGTCGGCGCGTGCGGTCGAACGAAGCACGGGCATCACCAACGCGCAGCTGTTCCTCCTGCAGCAACTCGCCTCCGCACCGTCGCTTTCCGTGAGCGATCTCGCCGCACGAGCCCGGACGCAGCTGAGCACGATCTCGATCGTGATCGCTCGCCTCGTGCGCGCGGGGCTCGCCGCGAAACAGCGATCGTCGGAAGACCGGCGCATGGCGCACATCACGATCACGCCAAAGGGCCGGCGCCTGCTCCGCCACGCGCCGACTCCGCCGACTTCCGCGCTGTTGCGGGCGATCGAACGCCTTTCCGATCGTGACGCGCGAGCGCTCTCCGGAGGGGTTCGCGCGCTGCTCGATACGCTGGACCTCGAGCCGACCGTGACCACGATGCTATTCGAGCACGCGCCGACGCGTCGCTCAACCCCCGCCCGTCCAGGAAGGACGGTCACCCGATCTCCGCAGAGGAAACCATGAATCGCATTTCGCTTCGCACCGCCGCTATGGCAATCACCGCGCTTGCCGTGGCCGCCTGCCACAAAGCCCCCGCGCCCGCTCCAGCGCCGGCCGCCGCGCCGGTGGCCGACAACAGCGCGGCCGACGCGCGCGCACGCGCCGCCGCGGCCGCTCGCGCGGACTCCATTGCGCGCGCCGACGCCGCGCGACGCGATGCCGCCGCACGCGAAGACGCCGCGCGTCGTGCACGAGAAGCTGCGGCCGCATCGGCCCGGGCCACGCTCGCAGCAGTCATCTATTTCGATCTCGACAAGGACGCGCTCCGCAGCGATGCCGAAGGAACGCTCGATGCGAAAGTCACCGTGCTCAAGTCCGAACCGGCCCTTCACATTCGTATCGACGGCAACGCCGACGACCGCGGGTCCGACGAGTACAATCTCGCCCTCGCGCAGCGGCGCGCCGCGACGGCCAAGCGCTACCTCGAGGCGCGCGGCATCGACGGCGGCCGGCTCGAAGTCGTAAGCTTCGGCAAGGAGCGGCCGGTGTGCACGCAAGAGAACGAGGGTTGCTGGCAACAGAATCGCCATGACGGCTTTGCGATCACGAGCGGCACCGTGACGGGGGGCTCAAATCGCTGACCACGCGCCTCCGAAGCCGCCGCTGTCGCAGCCCCACCTCCGTCAGCGGCGGCTGCTCATCGACACGATCGCGCTCGGAGTTGCGGGCGCGATTTTCGCGCAGCTATTCAACGCGCTCCTGAGAGCATCGACCTGGCTGTTCCTCGAACGTATCGCCGGTTATGTCGCGCCCGGTCTGCCGAACGAAGGCGGCGCGTCGAACGAAGTCGTCGGACCGCACGGATTCTGGTTGGTGCCCGTCGTGATGGTGCTCGGCGGCCTGATCGTCGGAATCCTCACGGAGAGACTCGCGCCGGAAGCAGAGGGGCACGGCACCGACGCGGTCATCAAGGCGTTTCACCGCAACGACGGGATCATTCGCGCGCGGGTGCCGTTCGTAAAACTCGTGGCATCCGCCATCACGATCGGCTCCGGTGGAGTCGCCGGACGCGAGGGTCCGATGGCGCTGATCACCGGCGGGCTCGGGTCGTGGTACGCATCGTTCACGAATCGCGACGGACGCGAGCGGCGTTTGCTTCTGCTCGTCGGAATGTCGGCGGGCCTCTCCGCCATTTTTCGCTCGCCGATCGGCGCGGCTTTGCTCTCGGTCGAGATATTGTACGCCGACATGGAGTTCGAGCCGAACGCGCTGCTCTACACAACGATCGGCGCGATCGTCGCATATGCGCTCAACGGGATGTTCGTCGGATTTCAGCCGCTGTTCAAAGTGTCGTCGCTCGTCGGCCAGCTGCCGATGCCGGTCGATTACCTCTGGTACGTGGTGCTCGGCATCGCGGCCGGACTGCTCGCGACAATTCTTCCGATGGTTTTCTACGGCGCCCGCGATTTCTTTCGCGCGCTTCCCGTTCCCGCATGGCTCAGGCCGGCGATCGGGGCGCTGCTCGCGGGCGGCATCGCGCTTGCGTTTCCAAAAGTCATCGGCGGCGGATACGGCTGGATGCAACAGGCAATCGATGGCAACATGGCGCTGTCGGTGCTCTGCGTTCTCGTGATTGCGAAGATGGTGGCGATGAGTTTCACCGTCGGTTCGGGCGGTTCCGGCGGCGTGTTCGCGCCAACGCTGTTCATCGGCGCGATGCTCGGTGGCGCGTGCGCGGCAATCTTTCATCAGCCCGCCGCGCCATTTGCGATTGTCGGCATGGCGGCGGTGTTCGCGGGCGCCGCGCACGTCCCCATCGCGACCATGATGATGGTCACCGAGATGACCGGCGGATACACGCTGCTCGTCCCCGCGACGCTCGCGGTCGTCATCAGCTATCTCGTGCAGATGCGGCTGTCGACGCGCCTCGCATATCGAAGTGTGTATGAAGCGCAGGTCATGAACCGCGGCGATTCGCCGGCACATCACGAAAAGC
>DASYSH010000107.1:0-1594 GCA_036003525.1 Gemmatimonadaceae bacterium
CGCGCCATCGGCGACCAGCTCACCTGCATTTTCGTCGACACCGGGCTGCTGCGCCTCGGCGAACGTGAGCAGGTCGAGGAGACATTCAAGGCGCATCTCGGGATCAAGCTCGTCACGGTTCGCGCCGAAAAGCGATTCATGGATGCGCTCGCGGGCGAAGCTGAGCCTGAAAAGAAACGGACGATCATCGGCCATACCTTCATCGATGTCTTCGAGGACGCGGCCGCGGCGGCGGGAAAAGATGCCGCATTCCTCGTGCAGGGACCGCTGTATCCCGATGTGATCGAGAGCGTCAGCGTAAAGGGCGGCCCGAGCGCGACGATCAAGACGCACCACAATGTCGGCGGCCTCAAGCCGGACATGAAGTTCAAGCTGATCGAGCCGCTGCGCGAACTGTTCAAGGATGAAGTGCGAAAGGTCGGGCGTGAACTTGGCCTCCCCGAAGAAATGGTCGGGCGACATCCGTTTCCTGGGCCCGGACTCGCGATTCGCGTGCTTGGCGCGGTCGATGAAAAATCGCTGGATACGCTTCGCAAGGCCGACGCGATCTATCTCGAGGAAATTCGCGCCGCCGGGTTGTATGACGCGATCTGGCAGGCGTTCGCCGTGTTCTTGCCGATCCGGTCCGTCGGCGTGATGGGCGATTTCCGCACGTACGAAAACGCGATCGCGCTGCGCGCCGTCACAAGCACCGACGGAATGACCGCGGATTGGTTTGGCTTCCCGCATGCCGTGCTCGCGCGTATGTCGAGCCGGATCATCAACGAAGTTTCGGGCGTGAACCGTGTAGTTTACGACGTCAGTTCGAAGCCGCCCGCAACGATCGAGTGGGAATAGTCTCGTGATTCGCACCCCGGACAAACCATAGTGTCATCCCTCGCGCAGCTCTGCCCGACGCGAGGCGAGCTGCGTGAAATGATGCGGCTCGCCTGGCCCGTCGTGCTTGCCCAGGTGGGCATCATGCTGATGGGCGTCGTCGACACCGCGATGGTGGGTCGCGTGAGCACCTCTGCCGTGGCCGCGGTCGCGCTCGGCCACATCTACTGGGTGAACGTCACCATCATGGGGCTTGGCATCCTGATGGTGCTCGATCCGGTGGTGTCGCAGGCGACCGGCGCTCGAGACCATGCGGGAGTGAGCCGCGGCGTTCAGCGCGGAATCCTGATGGCACTCGCGCTTAGCGTGCCGACCGCGCTGCTGCTGATCCCGGGAGAACTTTTCTTCGGATTTCTGCGGCAGCCCCCCGACGTGACTCCGATCGCCGCGAGTTTTTCGCGCATCTCGATCATTGGCGTGGTTCCGTTCTATTTGTTCTTCGCGCTGCGGCAGTCTCTGCAGGCGATGGCACAGACGAAGCCGGTGGTCATCGCGATCGTCGTGTCGAACTTCGTCAATTTTGCGCTCGACTATACGCTGATCTACGGACACTTCGGCTTTCCGGCGCTGGGCACGAACGGATCGGCGATCGCGACGGCGATCAGCCGCTGGATCATGTTCGCCTTGCTGCTGTATTTCGGATGGAAACAGCTGCATGGCGCGATCGTACCGTGGCGCGCTGAATCGTCGAATGCCGGACCGTTGCTCAAGATGCTGC
>DASYSH010000108.1:0-3785 GCA_036003525.1 Gemmatimonadaceae bacterium
CGATCCCGTCCATCAGCGGCATCTCGATGTCGAGCGTGACGATGTCGGGGTCGAGCTGATGGACTTTGTCGAGCGCGTCGAGCCCGTCGTGCGCGGTGCCGATCACTTCGAACTCATCGAATCCGGCGATGAGGTCGCAGACGACCTGCCGCACCAGCGCGCTGTCGTCGACCACCAGAACGGAGCGGCGGGGACCGCGCTTCGGACCGCGGATCTCCTTAGAGGACATGCTCGCCTCCGCGCACCGATTTCACCTTCACCTTGCCCGTCGTTACGTCGAACAGAACAGTGCGGCCGCTCTGACCGCCGACATCTTCGGCGACGAGCGCAATCTTCGCCTTGCCGAGGGCCGCGCGCGCGGCGTCGACGTTTCGCGCGCCCACCGAACCGCCGAACGCCAGCAGCGGTCCGAACAGCGCGGCGCCGCCGACGAGCGACGCGCAGAACGGGCCTTCGGCGCCGAGGGCTTTCATTTCTTCGAGCAGCAGAGGCACCGCGCTCGACGCATACCGCGCGCGATTTTCCACGCCGCGGCCGAGGGACGCATCGGGCAGCAGGATGTGCGCGAGCCCGCCGACCTTCGCCGCGCGATCGTGAATCGCGATCGCGACGCACGAGCCAAGCCCGATCGTCACGAGTTTCGAGCGTCCCTTGGCGACGGCGTGATGGGCGATGCGCACGCGGATTTCCTTCACGAGCGCCGGTAGATGCGCTGACGCGAATCGACCGTCTCGAACAGCGCACGCGACGGACCGAACAGCGTCTCGACTTTGCCAAGGACGAGATATCCGCCCGGCACGAGCGCATCGTGGAAACGCTTCATGAGCGCGTCCTGCGATTCGCGGTCGAAGTAAATGATGACGTTCCGGCACGTGATGAGCTGCATGCCGAACGGCGGCGGCGGGTCGAGCAGCAGGTCGCGGCGCTCGAACCGCACGAGCGAGCGGACGTCCGGCCCCGCCGTCCAGCGGCCCGGCTCCGCCGCTTTCACAAACCACCGCTCGCGAAATCCGGCGGGAGCCTCGGCGAATGATTCATCGGCATACACGCCCGCCTCCGCCGCGACGAGGCTGTCGTGATCGATGTCGCTGGCCGTGACGCGAACACGCGCGGCGCTGTCCGTCTCGCGCGCGGCCGCCATGAGTTCGAGCCAGAGCGCGGAGATCGTGTACGCCTCCTCGCCGGACGAGCACCCCGCGACCCAGCAGTTGATCCGCGACGTGCTCGTGGCCCACAGCGCGGGGAGCACCGTGTGCGCGACGGCGTTCCACGTGTCCGCATTGCGATAGAGCTTCGTCACATTCACCGTGAGGACGGCGATCAGCCATTCGTATTCCGCCGGATCGCTGTCGAGCAGACGGCTGTACGTCTCGTAGTCGCCGGCGCCGCGGGCGCGCATGCGCACGGCGAGACGTCTGCGCATGCACGTGTCCTTGTAACTCGACGCGTCGAAACCTCGCTCTCGTGAAATCTTCGAGGTGAGCGCGACGAAGGCTGCGTCGTCCGCTGTGTTGTTCACGACGCCGCCTGGGCTGCCTCGATGTTCTTCCGGGCGATTTGATTTGCCGGATCGAGCGCAAGCGCGCGCTCCCAGCACTTGATCGCCTCATCGGGCTCGTGACGCTTGAGGCGGATGTTGCCGAGCTTGAGCCACACATCCGGGCCGAGCGTCTCATTGAACTTCACGGCGCGCAGATACGCGTCGTACGCTTCGTCGAACAGGCCGACCCGGTAGTGCGCGTCGCCGATGTTCTTGTGGAGCTGCGCGATGCCGGCGTCTTCGGAAACGCCGCGCTCCGCCGACGCGAGTGACTCCTGATGACGTCCGGCGCGCTCGAGCACCACGGACAGATTGTTGTGCAACACCGCCGAATGCGGATACGCCTCGGTGCCTTCCTGAAGCAGGGCGATGGAATCCCCCGGCTTTCCCGCGAGCGCGAGGGTCAGCGCCGAGTAGTGAAACCATGCCGGCGACGGCGCGCGCCCGCTGTAGAGCGGGCGCGCCGTGGAGAAACTCTCCTGCGCCGCGGTCAGATCGCCTTCGCGCAGCGCGAGCACCCCAAGCGACGTGTGGACGCGCGCGTCGAGATCGCCGCCGCGTCTCACCGCCTCGCGCAGCGCCTCGCGGGCTTTCGCCGGCTCACCCTTTCGCTCGAATGCGAACGCAAGATTGTGCAGCACGGCCGGTGTCGCCCCGCGCTGGTGCGCCGCGTTTTCAAAATCCACAACGGCATCGTCCCATCGCGCGAGGCGAAGATGCACGAGCCCCAGGAAGAATCGCGCGTGCATGTCCGACGGGCGCAGTTCCACGACGCGCTTGAACTCGCGCTCACCCTCATCGAGCATGCCCGTCTTGTAGAATGCCATGCCGAGATTGCGGTGCTCCTCGACGCGCGCATCGGGCGCGATCACGTCCGGCGCGCGCGATTTTCCCACGCGATGCAGGAAGCCCGCGGTGGACAGGCCGTACAGCGCTTTGCCCACCTGGAATTCCACGAGACCGGAATCTTCGATCAGCGCGAGCACGTCGCGGCGCGCGTCGATCAGCGGGAGGAGCACCGTCTGCTCCTGCGTGAGCTTCGCGCCGCTCTCTTCGAGCCGCTTGAGATCGACGTCGAACACGATGTCGAACGACGGAACCTTCTTCTCGATCAGGCTCCATTCGTCCACGCGCCGCGCGCCCTCGAGCAGGAGCGATTCCGGATTGATCATCACGAGGAAGTCCTGTTCCTCCGGCCGGATATCCGCCTCGAAGTTGAACGTTCCCTGCGTCCACGTGAAGAGGAAATACACGGCCTCTTCGATTTGCAGACGGATCTGGCTGTGCAGATCGTTGCGCGAGATGATGCCAAGGCCGACGAGAATTTCGCCGAGACGCTTGTCGCGCTCTTTCGCCTGCGCCTCGATCGCCTCTTCGAGCTGCATCGGCGTGATCGCGCCGCTCTTGAGGAGAATGTCGCCGAGGCGGTCGCGGCGGTTCACGATCGCCGCGTAGCAGATCCGTCCCTTGTCAAAATAAATCGAGCCGAAATTATTTCGGTGCGTGACCGACAGGCATCCGGTCTTCTTCCCCATCGCGAGGAGCTGGAGCACGTCCGGGAGACTGGCCTCCTTGAGGCTTCCCTTGATGGCCATTAGCGGAACTCCTCGATTACGCGAGCGCCGACTTCAGGCCAGTCCCACACGATTTTCTCGGCGTCCATGAACGCGGGATCGCGGTCTTCGCGCGTCTGCGTGATCACCGGCACGCCGGCGTACGGCGTGACCGCGCCGAGTTCGCGCCGCACGAGCTTCGCGTCGAGCGGAGCGCCGGCCGCATGCGCCGCGGCGCCGAGACGGTTCACAACGCCGATGATTTCCCGCACGCTCTGCACCGGCTGCTGGCCGAGCAGCGTGAGCAGGTGCGCGTCCGATTCGCGTCCGGCTGCCGCGAGGAAGCGCGCGAAAAGTTTTTCGCGCAGCGCGCGGTCGGGCGCCTGGATCGGCACGACGAGCCCGCCCTCGAATCGCGAGCGCAGCCGCGCCTCGAGATCGGGAATCGCCGCCGGCGCCTGGTCGCTCGTCAGCACGACCTGCTTCCCCGCGCCGACGATCTCGTTGAACAGCAGGAACAGCTCATCCTGCGTGCGCTCTTTGTCGGCGACGAACTGGATGTCGTCGATCATGAGCGCGTCGACGCTGCGATACCGCGCGCGCCACCGCTCCACGGTGCCGCCCTGGATCGCCGCGATGAGTTCATCGATGAACTGCTGCGCATGCACGCACGCCACCACGAGGCGCGATCC
>DASYSH010000109.1:0-4171 GCA_036003525.1 Gemmatimonadaceae bacterium
AGATCGACTTCCGCCCCGCTGCGCCCTCGGCCCAGTGGGAATACGTCGGGATCTTCGCCGCCTTCATCTACCGCTTCGGTGTCGGCGAAGATGAGGTTGGCGTCGCCACCGACCTCGGTCCTGACCTCTACCAGGCAGCGCCGGCACTCCCCCAACGTGGCACCAGTAAATTTGCCGTTGAAGTAGTACCGTCCCGCCCCCGCCGTGGAGAGCCGTCCGGTGACGAGGACGTTTTCCACTGGACGCAAATCGCCCTCCAACCAGACCTGATCGTCGCGGTCCAAACTGCCTTTAACCTGGATCGCCGCAACGGAAAGCGACTGTGTTGGAAACGACAGCATAGCAGCGAATTATACCCGATGCACCCCCGTCGGGCAACTCTGCTTGTTTCCGAGACTTAGAGGGTTTTTTGGGCGGTTTGCCGGAAGCTGGCAGGTCAAGCTTAACACTCACGGGTAGGGAGTGTCAGAACTCGTCGTTCGGAGCTTAGAGCTCTTCAAAGATCGAACTGTAAGCTATGAAAAACGAGCATTGACACTTCCAACCTGTGAGCCGGGAGCTTGACCTTTGAACTCGGGGCTGGACTAGCGAATCAGATCCGTCTCCGCAAAGAAGAAGCGAGCTTCCCGCGCCGCATTCTCATCGGAATCGGAGGCGTGGATGGCGTTCTTCCCCTTCGACTCCGCGTAGAGCTTCCGTACCGTGCCCTCGGCCGCCTCGGCTGGATCGGTAGCGCCGATCGCGTCACGCAGGGCCAAAACGGCGTTGTCGCGCTCGAGGACCATCGGCATGCAATAGCCGCTGGTCATGAAGTCGACGAGCTCGCCGTAGAATGGACGGCCTTTGTGGACGGCGTAGAACTCGCCGGCCTGGGCCTGGGTGAGCTTCATGACGCGGGAGGCGATGAGTTTGAAGCCGCCTTTTTCGAGATGCGCGAGGATGAGGCCGGCCTTATTTCCGGCGAAGGCGTCGGGCTTAATTATTGTCAGTGTTCTGTTGGCGGCCATTGTCGGTTTGCTGTGGTGTGTCTTCCTGACGTGGGTTCGAGCTTTGAGCTGCCGGTTCTCTGTAAAAAAACAACTACTTCAGGCGGGCCTTGATCAAATCCACGAAATCGATCGGTCGCTTCGCGACGCCCATTCCGGCCGCCTCGAACGCTTCGATTTTTTCCGCCGCGGTTCCCGCGGATCCGGAGATAATCGCGCCCGCGTGACCCATGCGGCGGCCCGGCGGAGCGGTCTGGCCGGCGATGAATCCGACGACCGGCTTCTTCATGTTTTCCTTGATGAACTTCGCGGCTTCCTGCTCATCCGTGCCGCCGATCTCGCCCATCATCGCGATCGCTTTCGTGTGCGGATCTTTCTCGAACGCCATGAGGCAGTCGATGAAGTTCGTGCCGTTGATCGGATCGCCGCCGATGCCGACGCAGCTGGTCTGTCCGATGCCGGCCCGCGTGAGCTGGAAAACAATTTCATAGGTGAGCGTGCCCGAACGGCTCACCACGCCGACGGGGCCTTCAGCGCAAATGCGTCCCGGAATAATTCCGACCTTGCTCTGTCCCGGCGAGATGAGACCCGGGCAGTTCGGTCCGAGCAGACGCACGCCGCGCTCTTTCACGAAGGGATAAACCTTCGTCATGTCGAGCACCGGCACGCCTTCCGTGATGCCCACGACGAGACTCACGCCGCTTGCCGCGGCTTCCATGATCGCATCGGCGGCGAACGGCGGCGGCACGTAGATCACGCTCGTGTTCGCGCCCGTCGCCTTCACGGCGTCTTCCACCGTATTGAAAATGGGGACGGTCCCCTCGAACTTCTGGCCGCCCTTTCCGGGCGTGACGCCGGCGACGACCTGCGTCCCGTACTCGATCATCTGCTTGGTGTGGAACGAGCCGTCGCGGCCCGTGATTCCCTGCACCACCAGCTTGGTGTTCTTGTCGATGAAGATGCTCACGCGGCTTTCTCCTCCTTCACGATCGCGACGACGTGGCGAACCGCTTCATCCATGTCGCTGGAAGCGACGAAACCGTTTTCCGAGAGAATCTTCATGGCGAGTTCTTCGTTCGTTCCGGTGAGGCGAATGACGAGCGGCACCTTCAGCGGGTTTGCTTTCGTCGCGGTCACGATGCCGTTCGCGACGTCGTCCGTGCGCGTGATGCCGCCGAAAATATTGAAGAGGATCGCTTTCACGTTCGGATCTTCGGTGATGATGCGCAGCGCGTTCACGACTTTCTCGGGATTCGACGAGCCGCCGATATCGAGGAAGTTCGCGGGCTCGCCGCCGTAATATTTCACGAGGTCCATCGTCGCCATCGCGAGCCCGGCGCCGTTCACCACGCAGCCGACATTGCCCTCGAGCTTGATGAACGTAAGGCTGTGCTTGCGCGCGTCGACTTCACTTTGCTCTTCGCTCGATTCATCGCGGAGCGCTTCGATGTCCGGGCGGCGGTCGAGCTCATTGTCATCGACCACCATTTTTCCGTCGACGGCGAGAATCTCGCCCTGCGGCGTCACGACGAGCGGATTGATCTCCGCGAGCGAGCAGCCCGTCGCGATGAACGCGGCATAGAGCTGCTGCATCACTTTCGCCGCGGCGCGCGCGAGTTTCACATCGCTGTAAAGGAAAAATCCGAGCTGCATCGCTTCGTACGTCTGCAGTCCGTAGCGCACGTCGACCGGATGATACTTGATCTTCTCGGGCGTTTTCGCGGCGACTTCTTCGATATCGATGCCACCGGCAGCGC
Source organism: Gemmatimonadaceae bacterium (assembly GCA_036003525.1). Lineage (GTDB taxonomy): Bacteria > Gemmatimonadota > Gemmatimonadetes > Gemmatimonadales > Gemmatimonadaceae > Fen-1231. Next base: position 2,744 of record DASYSH010000109.1, read on the forward strand.
TCACCATGAACACCGGCTTCTTCGACGCTCGGTCGACGATGATGCCGACGTACGCCTCGCTTCCGATGTCGGCGGCGACGGTGACGAGAACTTTCTCGACCGTCAGCCCTTTGATTTTCATGCCGAGAATCGCGGTCGCTTTTTCCCTTGCATCCGCCGGAGTTTTGCAGAACTTCACGCCGCCGGCCTTCCCGCGTCCGCCCGCGTGCACCTGCGCCTTCACCATGACGGCGGTGCCGAATTTCACGGCGAGCGCCTCGGCTTGATCGGGTGTGGTCGCGACTTCACCCGGCGGGATCGCGACGCCAAAACGGCGAAGGATGTCTTTTGCCTGATATTCGTGGAGGTTCATGATTGGCTATGGGACGGCAGACGGCAGATGGCGGACGACTGATGGGACCGCGGACGGCAGAGAAACTTAGCTTATGGCGCTGTGCGGAGAAGGCGTCCGAGCTGGGAATATGCCTCCCCAAACGCCAGCCAATCGCCGCGGCGCATAGCGGTGCTCATGGCGTCGTAGAGGGCGGCGACGCGGGCACGCAATGATGCGCTCGCATTCGCCGCTAGCGGGCGCGTCACGCCGAGCGCCTCGCCCAGCGTTCCGCCGGTCTTCGTTTCGCCGCGCTGCATGACGACGACGCCCGCGATCGATGGCGGCGAATCCGGCGGCCATTCATAGAATGTCTGCACGTATGCCAGTCCGCCGGTGGTCGGAATGAGCTGGATCCGTCCGCGCCGCGAAAAATGACGCTGCCTGCCGAACCCCGCGCTGTCAGCCGCGCGCTGGAGCGCGGATCGCAAATCGACCCAGCGCAGCGACGGCGGTGTACGGCGCCATTCCGTGCGCGGGTCGTCCCCGCCGCGCCCCACGAGCGTCCCGATCACGCGCGAACTCGCATCGACCACGCCGACTGAAATCGCAAGCGGCGCGCCCGTGCCGGTCGGCGTGAAAAAGGTCGGGCCGTCTCCGGCGAGTTCCGCGTCGGCGTCGTCGTTTGGAGTCAACGCTCGCGGCATTATCGAGTCCGCGCCGAATCCGGCTCGCGAGAGCGCATAGCCCTGCACCGCGGTCCAGTCGACGGCGGGCGGGCGCACCGTGCCCAGTCCCGCAGGCAGCGTGGAGCGTGAGACGAACAGCCATGGGAACTGTCGCATCCAGCTCTGGGTGATGATGTCCGGATGAGATTCCGCGACGATCGTCACGCGTCCGGTTTGCGCCTGCACGAACGCGGTCGCGGCCTTTCGCACGTAGTGGCGCGGCGAGCCCGCGAACACCACGGCCTCCGAGAGCGGATATTCGTCGCTCGTCGCGAACAGGTCGAGAATCCAGTACAGCGAATCGCCGCGCACCGCCGAGAGCATCGTCGGCCCGATCGTGAAAAACGGCGCGAGCGCCGCGACCCGCTCGCGGACGTCGCGATGGAACTC
>DASYSH010000110.1:0-1813 GCA_036003525.1 Gemmatimonadaceae bacterium
AAATCGGCCTTGGAACTTGTCGAGGACGAGGCGGCTCACGCCTTTACCGCGCCTCTGGCGCGAGCCGCGGCGGGATTTTTTGCGCAACACCTGCTCGGGCGCGCGGCGGCGGGCGACGGTGCTGCGTTCCATCCGTTTCCCGGCGAACAGCTCCAATGCACGAAGTCCGGTCAGGTCCGGACCGAGTTTGCCGATGCGCGCTTCGTGTTCGACGAAACGCTCACGGAGCTCGCGAAGGCCGAGCGCGCGCGTGGCGCCATGCCGGCCAACGAGCGCAAGGCACGCGCGATCGACTGGCTGCGCGCGCAGGTTTTTCGCGATCGCGATACCGTCGATACGAATTTGCGGCTGTTCGAGCGCGCGAAACCGTGCGGCGGGCTGGAAACGGACACCGGTTTTTGGTGGGCGCAGGCCGACGTGGTGAATTTGGGAATTCTGATTCGTCCCGCGGGCGACCGCAGCATCCGGTCGGTCACGATCGCCGTGTGGGACGATGGCACGTCTGCGATCGGCCGGCATGCCGAGTGGATCGAGCGCGAATGCGGCCGGCGCCGCGCCGTGCTCGTGCTCAGCTTGAGCGGCGTGGGCCCGCTGCGTCCCGACGCGATCAATCAGAACGACCTGAACGGTTTCTACGGAACGTGGCACAAGCTGTCCGACGATCTCGACTGGCTGGGCGACAGCCTCGTGGCTTTGCGGACTTATGAAGTGCTGCGCGCGATTGAAGTGATTGGCCAGTGGCCGGGCTTCAGCGTTGACGACATCCGACTCCATGCCCACGGACGAGCCGGGGTGCACGCGCGGCTTGCGGCTGCGCTCGATGCGCGTATCGCGCAGGTCGAGTGGGAGTCGCCGTTCCGGTTTTCAGATTTTTTGCGGACGCGAATTTATGAGAGTCACGACGTGAAGTCGGTCATTCTCCCCGGCGTGCTCCGCCATTTCGACCTCGATGAACTCTGAAGAAAAAACCATGACGAAATTGAAAATCATCATCTCTCCCGACCGCGTGACTACCGGCGCCAGGGCCGCGGCGCTCGGAGCCGAACGCATTCGCAATACGATCGAGGAGCGCGGCGAAGCGAACATCATCGTCGCCACCGGCGCCTCGCAGTTCGATTTGCTCAACACGCTGGTCGAGGCGCCCGACATCGCTTGGGATCGCGTCACCGCGTTTCATCTGGACGAATATGTCGGCCTCACGCTCGCGCATCCGGCGTCGTTTCGCGGCTACTTGTGGGAACGGTTTCACCGGCGGCTGCCGCGTCCCCTGCGCGCGATGCACTACATTTCCGGCGAAGGCGACCCGAAGGCGGAGTGCGAGCGCGTGGGCGCGTTGATCGCGCGTCATCCGATCGATGTCTGCTTCGCCGGGATTGGGGAGAACGCGCATCTCGCCTTCAATGATCCGCCGGCCGATTTTCAGACGAAGAACCCTTACATTGTCGTGGCGCTCGACGAAGCCTGCCGGAAGCAGCAGTACGGCGAAGGCTGGTTTCGTTCGCTCGGAGAAGTCCCGACGCAGGCGATCTCGATGTCCATCGCGCAGATCATGGCGTCACGCACGATCATCGTGACCGCCCCCGACGCGCGCAAAGCGGACGCGGTACAACATGCACTCGAAGGGCGGGTGACGAACACCGTGCCCTCGTCCATTCTGCAGCGCCACGCGGACACCCACGTGTTCCTCGACAAGGAGTCGGCGGCGAAACTAACGCGCGCGGTCGAAACCGCCGCAACCACCTGAAATGCCCATCGCTCATATTGCCAATCTCTGGTCGCTCACTGGACATCCGTCGCTGGCGAACGAGTGGTC
>DASYSH010000111.1:0-3629 GCA_036003525.1 Gemmatimonadaceae bacterium
TGAAGTCACTGCTGTCGTTTCTGGATCGATCGGCTGCGGGGTCCAAGGTCGTCGTGTGGGCGCACAACTCGCACGTCGGCGACGCACGCGCGACCGATGTGGGCGCAGCTGGCGAGCTCAATGTTGGCCAGTTAGCACGCCAGCACTACGGCGACGATGCGGTGCTACTCGGATTCACGACGCACCACGGAACCGTGACGGCCGCCTCGGATTGGGACGAGCCCGCCGAACGCAAGACCGTTCGTCCGGCGCTGAGCGAGAGCTACGAGGCCACGTTCCACGAGGGGCCGCACAACTTCTTTCTCGATCTGCGGGCGACGAGTGCGGCGGCGACTGCGCTGGACGAGCCGCGACTCGAGCGCGCGATCGGTGTGGTGTATCTCCCCGAAACCGAGCGGCTGAGTCACTACTTCTCGGCGCACCTGCCCGAGCAGTTCGACGGAATTCTCCACTACGACGAGACACGCGCCGTCGAGCCGCTCGAACGTACAGGGCACTGGGATCGCGGCGAGCTGCCCGAGACGTTTCCCTCCGCGCTTTAGGCAAGCGCCCCGCACTCGCACATCGAGCCGTCCCGTTCCATCACGACCCGTCCGATGACGGGATCTCAGCGCCATTTGCGCAACGTGATCGAGCGCTGTTGCGGTGGGGTTTGGTGTCCGAGCACTGGGCTCCGACACTATTGCTCCCGACTTGTACGTGATCAGGAGGCTCCGATGAATGCATCACCGGGCAGGACTCGCGCGGGCCGCATTGGTCGACTGGCGTCGTTGTCCGCACTTCTACTTGCGGCCACCGCTTCCACCAAGGCGCCCTCACATTCGCTGAAGGTCTTCAACACGGGTGAGCACACGATCATCGAGGCGCACATCAGCGGCGTCAATCGGGATACGTGGGGGCCCGATCTGCTCGGCGACAACACGATGATCGCACCGGGCGAGAGCGAGCAATTCACGATCGGCGAAGGATGTGCCGAGGACATCAAGCTGATCTACAAGCACTCGGTCGTGCGCATCTCGCGCAACTTTGACACGTGCGAGTACGATCTGCGGTCGTCGTACTAATAGACCGCCTCTGAGTTAGGGATAGCAGGAGATGGCCGCGGTAGAGGTGTCAGTGCTGAGCGTCTTCGCCCGGAGAGTCTTGCGTCCAGGGGAAACAGGAGGAAAAACGCAAAGGCTCAAAAGGATAACAAAGTGAAACAAGGGATAACTTTCGTTATCCCTTGTTTCACTTTCGTTCCTTTCAAGCCTTTGTCGAAGTCATCGTCGGTTGTGTGTGACCGGCGGGCATCGTCTGACGGATAGCGCCGACGAGTGCTGCGCGTGGATGGCGGGCGCAGCGTTGGGCAGGCAAACATACCACAACAGCAGAACAGCGATGCGGCGTCGCATATGTCCTCTGTACGAGTGGCTGCCTAACGCCAGAGCGGGCGCTCGGTATGCGCGCCGAGGACAGCTGGCCACTAGTGCATGCCCGGGGCGGGAATCGAACCCGCACTCCCCGCAAGGGGAAAGGGATTTTAAGTCCCTCGCGTCTGCCTTTTCGCCACCCGGGCCAATGCCGCACGAGACCCTACGAACAACACAGGGACACGGGCGTATCGCCCCATGTCCCTGTGATCGTGTCTGTCGAATCGTGGAGAGCGGGAAACGGGACTCGAACCCGCGACCCCAACCTTGGCAAGGTTGTGCTCTACCAACTGAGCTATTCCCGCAGTCGTCCCAAACCTAGCCGAAGCTCCGCGAGCGAACAAGAGGACGCGCCGGGCACGCTGCGCCCGGCACGCCCGTCACTCACGGCGATGCCAACGTTGGAATACTCGTGCTGTACTGTGCGTTGATCGCCTGAATCATCAGGTTGGCGAGCAACACATGCGCGGCTGCCGATGGATGAATGCCGTCGAGCGAGATGAAATCGCCGAACGGTTTCGTGGGCTGCGTGAGGTCGGGCAGCACGGGAATCTGGCCGCCCTCGCGCAACTGAGCGAGCGGTACGTTAGGATCGAAGTACGCCCAACCCTTCGTCGTCGCAGTCTGTTGAATGAACGCGTTGTAGGTGTTCACGGCCTGCGTCACGGCAGCGATCTCCGTCGCGTCCAGCACGAACAACTCGCCGAGTCCGTTAGCGTGATTGGCGAGCGCGTGACACGCGATGGTGTCGGGAGCCGTGCCGGCCTGCATCGCTTGGATCAGCTCGAAGTTGACGATCGACTGCGTGGCGGGAGTACAGCTCGTGTCGACCGTAATTGGCGCGCCCACGGCTGCCTCGAGCGCAGGCAACACGCCGGGCGCGAACACGGCTGCCGCAGGGAAGAACACCGGTGCGTTAGCCACGTTCACGACGCCGATCAAAATGCCGCCCTTGATCGTACCGCCGGCATCCAGACCGGTCATCATCGCGTTGTAGTTGGTCTCGAACGCCGCTTCAGTCGTCACGCCCGGCGACAGGCCCGGAACGGAATCGAGGACGCCGCTCAACGCAGCCGGCAGCACGTCATTGTTGCCGATCCAGATGCTCACGAACGTCGGCTTCGCATCCAGCGCGCGCTGCACCTGCGTCTTGCCGCCAAGGATGAACGTGGTGAGCGGACCGCCGCCGCCGGTGCCGATTGGGCTCGCGGGATCGAACGACGCGGCGCCCGGGACCGCGACGTTGTTCAGCACCGCCACGCCCGACACCTGCGAGCGGAAGAAACACGTCGTGGACGTCCCACCGCCAACGCGTGTGCCTTTGGGGAAACTGTCGATCGGCGGTGGACAGCCGGGGTCGAGCAGGCTCGCGACAGTGAACGGTGTGTTCATCTGCTGCGCGAGCAATAGCGGATATGCTTGGTGCTGCGTCGAGTCGTTGATGCCGCCGGACTGGAATCCCGCGGTGAGGCTGTTGCCGAGCGAGACGTAGCTCGCGAACAATGGATTCACCGGCGGCGTCGGGACCACCAGATCCTTGGTGGGATTGCACGCCGCGACAGCCACGATCATGACGGATGCGACCGCGCCGGCGACGAGATTTCGCTCTCGAGACATGGAAGATTTTCCCGTGTGCGTGATCGGTGGCGTCAGAAGTTGGCGCGGATGCTGAGCGACAGCACGTTGGCGTCGAGCGTGTAGAACCCGGAGTTCAGGTCTAACGCATTTTGGCCGGCGCTGGTGGGATCGGCGATGCGGCCCCGGCGCCCGCTCGTGTCGACGTGCAGGTAGGCGGCGTCGAACGTATACCGCGGCGAGAGCGGGACGCCGAGGCCGACCGTGTAGTTGCGGCGATTCACGTCCGGCAGCAGCGGCGTCACCGTTTCGTCCGGCGCAGGCGACTGCACGTACGAGAAGCCTAACCGGCCCTTGATCCCGACCGCGAACGCATGCTCCGCGCCCACGCGGATCGACCACGAGTTGTCGTAGTTCTCGAACAACGTGCGGCTCTGCGAGCTCGCGGGACCCTTGAAGGCGATGGGCAGCTGATCGAAGGACGAGAATTGCGTCCACTCGAAGTCGCCTTCGAGACGCGTAGTCACGAGACCCGAATATCCGAGGCCTACCTGAAACTGCGCGGGATGTTTGATGCGGGTGGACACCTTCTGTGCACTCAGGGGCTGACCCGGCGCGAACTCGGTGCTCAGGATGGCATCG
>DASYSH010000112.1:0-5285 GCA_036003525.1 Gemmatimonadaceae bacterium
GACCTGCTGGAGCTCGGTCGACGCAAGCGGACGGTTGCCCGCATACAGCGCATTCGTCGCCAGCGTGAGCGCCTGCTCGGCCCTGTCGTTCTTCTGATTCACCGAAAGGCGCCACAGCAAAAGGCCGCCGGCGATCACCACGACGACAATCGCGCCAATACTGAGCTCGCGTTTGCGGGTGGCGAGGTGATCCATCACGGTCTCGACGTCGAATTCATCTGCGGCTGCCACGGCTGCGGCGGCCGGCGATTTTGCTTTGGTCATTTTGGAGGTGATTTAGGGGCTAAGTCAGCACGTAAACATAACCTATCGGACGTGCTTGTACATCAAGGCCAGAATCTCGTCATGCATGGCATTCGCGTGCGCCTCAGAGCTTTTCATCGCAGCCGACGCGCAGTGCTTCAGGTGGTTTCTCATGAGCTCCCGTCCGACCCCTCTGAGCGCCTCGTGCACGGCCGAGATCTGGATAAGGACGTCGGCGCAATAGCGGTCGTCCTCGACCATTTTCTGGATACCCCGTACCTGCCCCTCGATGCGCTTGAGGCGCGAAAGATTTCGCTTTTTCCCGCCCGGGTCGACCCCGACGGCCTTCCTGGCTTGTTTCTCGACGGCCTTCTCGGAGCGTTTCATATAGATGGGTGGAAGCGGCGCAGGCGCAGACTGTTCGTGACAACGCTGACCGAACTCATCGCCATCGCCGCGCTCGCGATGACCGGACTGAGAAGAATTCCAAACGACGGGTACAGTACGCCCGCCGCGAGCGGGATGCCGACGGTGTTGTAAACGAACGCCCAGAAAAGATTCTGCCGCATCGTGCGCATCGTCGCGCGCGAGAGCTCGATCGCGTGAACGGCGGCGCGAAGATCACCGCGCATCAGTGTGATGTCGCCAGCCTCGATTGCGATGTCGCTTCCGGTGCCGATCGAAATGCCGACATCCGACTGCGCGAGCGCGGGCGCGTCGTTGATCCCGTCGCCGATCATCGCGACGACCCGGCCTTCCTTTTGGAGACGGACAATTTCATCGCGCTTTCCGTCCGGCATGACGCCGGCGACGACGCGGTCTATTCCCGCGGCGCGCGCAATTGCGTTTGCGGTCGCCGGCTGATCGCCTGTGAGCATCACGACGCCGAGTCCGAGCGACTTCAGCTCGCGGATTGCATCGACCGAGGTCGGCTTGATGGGATCGGCGATCGCGATAATCGCGGCGAGCTTTGCATCCACTCCAACGAACACGACAGTCTTCGCATCAGCTGACAATCGCGCGGCATCGGTCTCGAGCGAAGCTGTATCGATCGCCCAGTCCCCCATCATCGCGGCGTTGCCAATGATCACGGCGCGCGCATCGATAACGCCCATCGTGCCGCGGCCCGTCACCGACTCGAACGACGTCGTCTTCGCAAGTTTGATTTCTTTCATGCGCGCGTCGGCGACGATCGCGGCCGCAAGCGCATGTTCGGAGTTTGCCTCGAGCGTCGCAGCCAGTCGCAGCATCGCCGATTCGTCGATCATCTCGCCGGGTGCCATGACGACGTCGGTCACCGCGGGTTTGCCCGCCGTGATCGTTCCGGTTTTGTCGAGCACGACGGTCGTGATCTCGCTCGCCCGCTCGAGCGCCGCGCCTCCCTTGATCAGTACGCCAAGCTGCGCGCCCTTCCCCGTTGCGACCATCACCGCCGTCGGCACGGCGAGCCCCATGGCGCACGGGCACGCAATGATCAGGACCGCAACAGCCGCCGTGAGCGCGCCAACGAACCCATGATCGCGCGCGGCAACGTACCATACCGCAAAAGTGGTCATCGCAATTCCGATCACCACCGGCACGAACACACCGCTGATGCGATCCGCAAGCCGCTGCACCGGTGCCCGCGTGCCCTGCGCCTCGCGCATCATCCTGACGATGCGCGAGAGCACGCTGCTCGCGCCGAGCGTCGTCGCGCGAAAACGAAATGCGCCGGTGCCGTTGATCGTGCCGCCGGTGACGCGATCGCCGGCGTTCTTGATCACCGGCATCGGCTCGCCGGTGAGCATCGATTCGTCCACACTGCTCGTGCCTTTGGTCACTTCGCCGTCGACGGGAATGCGCTCACCGGGCCGCACGATCACGATGTCGCCGGTCGCGAGGCCGGCGACGGGCACATCGATCTCCTGAAGATTGCGCAGTACGCGCGCGGTTTTCGGCTGCAGATCGATGAGACGCCGAATCGCACCCGCGGTCTCGCCCTTCGCGCGCGCTTCCAGCGCATTGCCCACGAGAATCAGCGCGATGATGATGATCACCGCTTCGTAATACAGGCCCGGCGCGACGCCGTGGCTCGTGAACGCGTTCGGCTCGATCGTCGCCGCAAGCGAATACAAATATGCCGATCCTGTGCCAATGGCGATCAGCGTGTTCATGTCGGCCGAGCGGTGGCGGAGCGCGGTCCACGCGCGCAGATAGAAGGCGCGTCCGGCCCATACCATCACGGCCGTGGTGATCGCGAGCTGGATCCACGGCCACGCCGGCGTGGTCATGGCGGCGCTCATCGGCACGAGCATCACGGCGATGCCGACGATGAGCGATGCGATTCCCTTTCGGCGGTAGTCGAGATATTCCGCCCGGCGTGCCTGATCCTGCTCGTCCTGACGTTCGGCGTCGCTCTGCGTGCCTGCCGGAAGCGCCGCACCGTAACCCGTGGTCTTGATGCGCTCGACGAGCGCTTCGGGCGAGACGACGGCCGGATCGAACGCGACCGTTGCGCTGTTCGTCATGAGGTTCACGACCGCAGATGACACGCCTTCGCCTTCGACCGCGTGCTGCACGCGTCCCACGCACGCCGCGCAATGCATGCCGGTGACAGGGATTTCGAGTGTCGTTTGTCCGGCCATGCGCGCCTACTCCAGCGGCTTCGTTGCGTCGCCCTGTTTGCGTTCGTTCTTACGCTCGCGGTCCCGGCGGTTCATGCGCCGGATGAAGTTCACGTTGAGCGCGATGATCGCGCCGATGGCGACGATGAGGACGATCCATTTATCGATGGTCACGCGTGAAATGTATATACCCCCTCAGGGTATAGCAAGACGGTTACTTCCTCTAACGAATCGCCTGCGGACTGCGTCCTCCATGCGTACGATCGCGACGCAGCGGCCCCGTATACCCCCCGTCGCCGCCGCATGTCCGCAGCCACCGACCAATTCACAAAACGACCGCCGGCATTTCTCGGCGACTTCGCCACCATATGGGTGTCGGGGCTGATCGTGCGAACCGTTCTCTTTCAATTCGTCACGGGATCGCCCGTTCCCACAACTTCGCTGCGCTGGTTCGAGGACGCGGGGTTGATCGGGCTGCGGCTGATCTCGACGATTCCCGGCACGCTCGTGATGGCGGTGTGTTTCACCGCGATGCGCGCCGCGTCGAAACTCCGGCCGCGGGCGGCGCGCGCGGTTCGTGTCGTCTGCTGGGCCATACCGATCGGCCTTGCACTCGTCTCATTCAGCAGCTGGGCGGGGTTCTACACCACCGGACAGTTCATGGGTGCCGAGGCATGGTCGCTCGCAATGGCGAGTCCGCTGCTGCTGCTCGAGCACGTGCTGGAAATCGAACCCGCGACATTGATCGCGGTCCCGGCGATTGCCATCGGCGTCGTGCTGATCAACTCACGGCTGTGCACGTGGACGAACGGCTGGCCGGCCGCGCGCGTTCGCGCGCTCGTATCGGGCGTGGCTGCGACGCTGCTGCTTTCGATCGGCGTCGCATATGCGGGCTATGTCGCATCGGAGCACGACAGCGTTCCCGTCGCGTATGGGGGCGCCGCCGCGGAACTGCCCCACACCGTGTATCTCAGCATCGGCATGGACAAGAGCGGTCCGATCGCCCGTCTGCTCGTCGACGCGTTTCACGCGGTCACGATCACGACGCTGCGCGCCGCGCGCTGGGTCGCATCCGGTGAGAGCGGTCGTCGCGTGTTGTCCGCCGAAGACTACGCGGGCGGGGTCCGCGCGTCGTCACGGCCGCGGTTCAACGTGATAGTAGTGCTGATCGAGTCGCTGCGAAAAGATGAACTCGTGGCCGAAGGCGGATCGCGGAACGTCATGCCCGCGCTCGACGCGCTCGCTCGAGAGAGCACGGTGTACACCGACGCCGTCGCGCCGGCGGCGCAATCCGACTACGCGACGACGTCGATACTTGCGTCGCAATTTCCGCTGCGCGGCATTTCGTTCCGTCCATTCCCGCAGCACATACCATACCCGCGCGTGCTCGCATACGACGTGATGAAACCGTTTGGCTATCGCACGGCGGTCTTTTCGTCGCAGAACGAGCACTGGGGCGGCATGTACAATTTCCTGAACACCGGCGGCGTCGATCACTTTCTGCACGCCGAGACATTCAGCGGCCCGACGTATGCGGCGAACGCCGACCGCGGCCTGCGCGAATGGATGGAGAAGACGGGACATGCCGGAAAGATCGACGACAGCGATACGATCGGCGAAGCGATCGCATGGACCGACAGCATCGCGAAATCGTCACCGTTCTTTGCGTACATCAATCTGCAGTCGAGTCACAATCCGTATTTGCTCGCGCGACCGTTCGCGCCGCGATTCGGCACGGGTCACGTTTCATTTCCCGTGCTGTTCGACGTGTATCCGGCGGATTCCGCCGGCGCCGTGCGCGATCTGTACGACAACAGCCTCGCGTACGCCGACGTGCAACTCGGCCGGCTCTTCGACGCGCTGAAGCAAAACGGCCGATGGAATTCGACGATCGTCGTCGTGCTCGGCGATCATGGTGAGGCGTTTTATGAGCACGGATTCGGCGCGCATGCGAGCGAGCTCTTCAGCGAGGTCACGCACGTCCCGCTGATCGTGCATGTTCCGGCGCGGCGGGCCGCGATCGATTCGCTTCCGGCGTCGAGCATCGATGTCATCCCGACCGTGCTCGGGATTCTTCGTCTTCCGCCGCATCCGGCGTTTCAGGGAATCGATCTCGAGAACCGCGCCATGCGTCGCGACCGGCCGCTTTTTTCGCTGACGCAAACCGCGATGGCCGACGAAGTGTGCGTAGAGCAGGATCAGTGGAAACTGATTTACGATCTGCGCCACTCCGTGCAAAGACTATACGACCTTCGCAACGATCCGGGCGAGACACGCGACCTGGCAGCGCAGTATCCGGCGCAGCGCGACGCGCTGATGGAAACCATCGCCGCATGGTGGTCGCGGCAGATCGAGTATTACAAGAGCGTTGCCGCACGGCCCGAGTTCTACGCGCCGAGCGCCCCGGTATCGGTTCCGCTGGAGCGGCCCGCGAAAAGC
>DASYSH010000113.1:0-2427 GCA_036003525.1 Gemmatimonadaceae bacterium
GTGTATCTCCCGGAGCAGTCGATCCCGGAGCAGCAGCAGTTTGTGTTCGCGTATTACGTTCGCATCGAGAACGTCGGCACGCAGTCCGCGCAGCTGTTGGCGCGCCGCTGGCGCATTCACGATTCGATCGGCGAGGACACCGAGGTCGCGGGCGACGGCGTCGTCGGAGAACAGCCACTGTTGATCCCCGGCGGTCTCCACCAATATCAAAGTTTCTGCGTGCTGAAATCCGCGAGCGGATTCATGGAAGGCGAATACCGGTTCGTTCGCGCGGACTCCACCCGGTTCGACGCGGCGATCCCGCGTTTCACGCTCGCCGCCGATGAGTGGCTCGGTCAGCAGAATTGATCGCGCGAGGCGCGTGATACGCGCGGCGCGCACCGCAAAAAAATTCTTGCTGGTGGCGCTGCTCGGCGGCGCGTGCCATCACGACGGTGACGGACCGGGCGCGGGAACGCCCGTCAACAAGGTGAGCGTCAGCGTATCGGCGCCGCAGCTCGTCGTGGGAGCGGCCACGCAGGCGACGGCGGTTCTTCTCGACGCGCAGGGCGACACGATTACCGACCGGACGCCCGTATGGACGTCACTGACGCCCACGGTCGTGAGCGTGACCGCGGCGGGACTCGTCACCGGACTTCAGGCGGGGCTCGGGACCGTTCGCGCGACGTCGGGCGTCGCGAACGGCGTCGCACAAATCCTCGTGAAAAATCCCGTCGCGGGCGTGATCACGCTGTCGCGCGACACGGCGACGATCACGGTCCCGGGCGGCTCCACTCAGTTGATCGCCACCGTGCGCGACAGCAGCGGAAGCGTGATCCCGAATCCGGTAATCGTGTGGGCATCGTCGGCGCCCCTGATCGCGACGGTGAACTCGACCGGTCTGGTCAGCGCAGTCGCGGTCGGAACGGCGTCGATCACGGCGACGATCGACGGTCAGGTCGCGCAGGCCGCGGTCAACGTCAAACTTTCGCCAAATCAATCGGCGCCACTGATCGTCTCTGTCGATCCGTCTCCGCTCCGCCCCGGCGGGACGTTCACCGTGGTCGGAAATAATTTTGCGCCGTCGGTCGCGGGAAATGTGGTCGTCGTCGACGGCGTCCCGGTGACGGTGAATGCCGCGACCGTGAACGCGCTTTCGATCACGCTGCCGACGACATTCTCCTGCTCGCCTTCGCGGCCGGTCTTCATCCAGGTTTCGGCGAATGGGGCGATCGGAGGTGGACCAAGCACGCTCCAGGTCGCGAATCCGCGAACGCTCGCGGTGGGACAATCTGTCATCGTCTCCGATCCGGCGCAGGTGCGCTGCAACGAGCTCGATCTCACCGGCGGACGTTACGCGGTGAGCGTGTACAACGCCTACCGGTCGGCCGTCAATCCGGCATCCAATGGTGCCGTCTCGGTCAACGTGCGCGGGGCCGTTTCGACGGCGGCCGCGGCTGCCTCGGCCGATCGCGCCGTCCGGCCGATAACGGTGTCGGCGCAGATTCCTCGCTTCGGCGGTGCCGAGTTCGAGCGCGCGCAGCAGCTGCAGCGCGCGCGAAATGCGGATCTGCATCATGCGCGTTTGCTCGCGGCGAATATCGAGGCGTTCCGTGCGCACGCCGCCGAGATTCGCGCGCTTCCGGCTGCGTCGCGAGTGATGGCACCTTCGCCGCGCAGCGCGCAGCTCGCGACGTTCGGCGGATTCACCAATCTGAAAGTTCCGAATCTCGATGCGCAGGATTTCTGCGTCACGAACACGCCGATCACGGTCCGAACGGTGTTTGTCGGCCAGCACTCGATCATCGTCGAGGACACCACGACGGTCTTCGCCGGCGGCGCGACGCTCGCGGGCCAGATGGACAATTACTACGAGCAGCTCGGCGCAGAATTCGAGGCGACGATGTATCCGATCGAGCTCGCGAATTTCGGCAATCCCTTCGCGATGGACGCGCAGCTCGGCAACATCGGCAAGATCGTGATGGTTTTCTCGCCGCGCGTAAATACGGCTTCGGAGGGAAGCATCCTCGGATTCGTCGTGAACTGCGATTTCAGGTCGCCGTCGACCGCGCCGTCGAGCAACTTCGGCGAGTACATGTACGGCGCCGTGCCGACGAGCAGCGCGCTCGGTTATTTCGATCCCGGGACGCGCGACTCGTGGCTGCGCCAAATCCGGCCGACCGTGATGCACGAGGTGAAGCACATCATCGCGTTCGGAAACCGGATTAAGAACGGCGTGCCGCTGGAGGACCTCTCGTGGGAAGAGGGAATGGCCCGGACCGCCGAAGAGCTGTACGCGCGCACCTTCTATGGAACGCAGGCGAAGCAAAACACGACATGGGCGGCGAGCATGGGATGCGACATCAAGTTCGCCACACCCGGCTCGAACTGCTCGAATCGCCCGCTGCTCATGCTCCGCCACTTCGACGCGCTGTACACGTACTTCGG
>DASYSH010000114.1:0-3959 GCA_036003525.1 Gemmatimonadaceae bacterium
CGCCGCCACGGTCATTCTCGTGCGTGTCGCATTCGCGCCCGATGGCAGTGACCGGCTGAAGATGCCGATCGACGAACCGACGCCCGCGATGCCATCGACGCCCGAGTGGTCGGAGATCAGAACCGAGCTCGGGCCAAAACCCGGCGACATCATCGTGACCAAGCATCAGTGGGGTGCCTTCTACGGGACGGAAATGGACCTCCATCTCCGGCGCCGTGGTATCAAGACCATTGTGATCGGCGGGATTTCGACGAACTTTGGCGTGGAATCCACCGCCCGCGATGCGTTCGAGCGCGCATTTGCGCTCATCTTCGCGGAAGACGCCATGTCGTCCAGAAGCGCCGAGGCGCACAACTTCGCTGTGAAGACAATCTTTCCAAGGCTGGGCCTCGTGCGTTCGACCGCCGACATTCTTCAGGCATGCAGATGAACGGAAGCTTTTCCCCAACTATCCGGTTGTGTGTTTGGGCCGTTGCCGCGGCGATCGCGACGTTTGCGGGCGCGGCAACTCCGGCGCGAGCGCTCATGAGCGCCGTGCCGGCAGACACCATTCGCGGCATCGTCTTCGACAGCTTGCTGCACCAGCCGATTCCCGACGCCACGGTTCAGGCGGACGCGGGCGGCGTCGCGACGACGACGGACCGCGAAGGCCGCTTCACGCTGATGGCGTCGGAGACGATTCATCACGTCACGGTCTTTCACGATTTTCTCGATCGCACCGGCCTCGGAAGTTTGCAGGCCGACGTCACGCCGCAGACTTCGCACGCGATGATGGTGCTGTCGACGCCATCGCTTGCGACGATCTGGGCGCGACTCTGCTCAGGAATGCCGCTCGAAAAAGGGCGCACGGGGATCGTTTTCGGATCGGTTCGCGCGCCGGATGGAAAAACACGTCTTGAAGGCGCGCAGGTGCGCGTCAGCTGGAACTTCAGCACGCCGGCGTCGACGGCGGCGTCGTCCGCCGTGAAGTCGCGCACGTCGGATACGCGAAGCGATGCGACCGGCAGTTACGTCGCGTGCGGCGCGCCGCCGAGTGAAAATGTCTTCGTGACGGGTTATTCGAAGACACTGACGTCATCGCCCGTTGAAATCCTCGGCGATACGCTGCCGATCCGCCGCTTCGATCTGGTGCTCGGCGAAAACGGAAAGACGGCGACGATTCGCGGTGTCGTCCGCGACCCGCGCAAGACGCCTTTCGTTGGCGCGACGATCAACGTCGACGGTGTCACGACCGAAGTGAAAACCGACGCGAACGGCCATTTCACGATGACCAATGTTCCGACGGGATCGCGGACGATGGGGATCCGCGGGCTCGGATATGCGCCGGTCCTCCAGCCGATTGCGGTGCTCGAGGGACAAAACGACGAGATTCAGGTCGACCTCGTCCCGGCGTCGCTGTCGCCGGTCAACATCACCGGCCGGAAAAATGTTTCGGTGACGCAGCTCGATTTCGAGCAGCGCCGGCGTGAGGGGTTCGGAACGTTCAAGGATTCGAACGAGATCGTGAGGCACACATCGATCCGCTCGATCTTTCAGGGAATTCCATCGCTCGTCATCACCGGCGTCGACAACTCGGCGTTCGGGCTGTTCACCCCGGGCCAGTCACTGTCGACTCCGAATCCGGCGGGCGGATGCCCTGCGAATGTGTACATCGACGGCAAGCCGTCGGACCTGTCGGTTCTGATCTCGCTGTCGAAAGAACAGATCGCGGCGGTCGAGGTTTATATACGCCAGGAATTTGCGCCCGCGAGATATCTGCTGCTCTCGAACAACTGCGGCGTCGTGCTGGTGTGGACGAAGCTGGAGTTTTACAAAAAGTAGACCGAAGTCCGAACTGCAGCGTTACTCCACGCGTTGCTGTCGCACGCCGAGATTTATTATTCGCTGCAAGAGCTCTGGGTAAGTGACGCCGCCGGCCTTCGCGGCCGATGCGAATTCCTCACGCTGGGCGATTTCCGGATTCGGGTTCGCTTCGAGAAAATAGAACTGGCCGTCACCGCCGAGCCGGAAGTCGATGCGCGCGTAGCCGCTGAGTTCCAGAATTTTATAAATGCGCTTGCTCACGTGGGCCAGGAACGCGGTCTGCTCGGGCGTGAGCTCCGCCGCCCGGATGTCGATGCCGTGGCGCGCCTGATATTCGATGTCGTGTTTCACTTTCGCCGTCGCGATGAGCGGCGCATTCTCGGCCAGTTTTTCCGCGACGAGCTCCCACGCCGGAAACGCGACCAGCCGCTCGTTTCCCATCACGCTGACGTACAGTTCGCGCCCTTCGATGAACTGCTCGGCGATCGCGTCCGTGCCGACGCGCTCGTGAATGAAGCGCACGCGCTCGGCGAGCTTCTCGTCGCTGTCCACGACCGAAGCCTGCGCGATTCCAACGGACGCGTGCTCGATCAGCGATTTTACGATGAGCGGGAACGCGAGACGCGGCGGCCGCTTTACCTTGCGCCCCATCGGAAACACCGCGAAATCGGGAACGCGAATGCGATGGTAAAGCAGCAGTTTCTTCGAGAGGGCCTTGCCGCGCGAGATGATCATGCCGCGCGGATTGCAGCCGGTGTACGGAACCTTGAGCAGTTCGAGAAAGCTCACGACGTTCTGATCGAACAGCACTTCGCCGTGAAATTCCTCGAGCAGGTTGAATACGGTGTGCGGCTTCCATTCCTCGACCGCGTCGCGAATGGGGAGCAGCTCGTACTGCACGCCGAGCACGCGCACCTCGTGGCCCATTTCACGGAGGTGGCTGACGACGTCGTATTCCGTTTTCCAGACGTTGATCTCTTCCTCGGTGCGCCCATCGAGCGTGTCGGGCGGCACGAGCTGCGGATGCATCAGCGCGAGAATCCGGAGTTTTTTCATACGGCGATCCAGTCGCGGCGCCCGTGCTGCGCGATGAACTCCATCGTGCGCGCGGTGAGCAGCACCATGAAATCGGTGAGCAGCTGCCGCTCGTGCCCGCCGACGCGGAGCTTCAGTTCGCGACAGCGGCCGATCATGTCGCCGAGCACCGTGTCGAGCGTGAACTGATATTCGCCCGTCCATTTGGAAACGACGCGGCGGATGTCGCTGCGGTGGCGCTTGAGAAAGCTCGCGGCGGATTCGTGCGCGCGGTGACGCGGCGCGTGCGAGAAGAGTCGCTGCAAATCTTCATCGTAGGTGTCGGGGTATTCAACGGAATACAATGCACGACGATAGGTATAGTGCTCGAACAGCGTGCGCGAAACCGTGCGCAGCGGATCCATCCGGCGCTTGTTGCGGACGACGGGCACTTTGTGCGCGACCTCTTTCATCAGCCGGTCGACATACTGCAGTTTTTTCAGCGCCGGCCAGCCGGCATAGCGGCGGCGCCAATCCGAGCGCGGCCTGAGCCACACCGCGAATGTCTCGGCGAAATCTTCATCGGGATGACTCTGCGCGTACCACCGGCGCAGATGCTGCACATATTTTTTGCTCGCCGGATTCGGGCGGTACGATTCCGGATATTTCGTCGATGATTTTCCGAACAGCTTCTGCCATTCGCGGCGGCGATGCAGCTGATACCCGTGCTGGATTGCGTGCCCGCACTCGTGCCGCATGATCTGCATGCATTCGGCGTGCGTGCCGCCTTCGACTTCGAGCAGCTCGCGCCGTTCCAGCCGCATCAGCCTCGGGTGCGCCAGATAAAATGGAATCGCAAACCCTGGAACGTTCCCCGGCGAGAACCATTCATCGGAGAGCCAGATGTGCGGACGCAGCCGGATGTGCTTCTGCTCGAGCTCGTCGTACAGCTCGCTCACGCAGTCTTCGAGCCAGGTCCCCTCTATGGTGACGCCGAGATCGCGCAGCCGCAGCTGCATCAATCGTTCGGCGGACCAGGTCGACCAGGGGTGACGGCGAAAGCGCGTGGGAGGCATCCTGATGGAGAACGTACGATGGAGGTCGGAGCATGGCGTCCGTGCCGCACCGTGGCAAGGGGAACG
>DASYSH010000115.1:0-6331 GCA_036003525.1 Gemmatimonadaceae bacterium
CTCTAGACTTTAGACTTCAAAAACTACTTCGTGATCTTGTGCTTGTAATCGAGTGATGTCGAGTACGGCCGCTCGGCGTACCCCGTATAAATCTGCCTCGGCCGCGCGATCTTCTGTTCCTTGTCGAGCAGCATCTCCTCCCACTGCGACAGCCAGCCCGCGGTGCGCGCGATCGCGAACAGCACGGTGAAATAATCCGTCGGGAAATGCATCGCCCGATAAATCAGTCCCGTGTAGAAGTCGACGTTCGGGTACAGCTTGCGCGAGATGAAATAGTCGTCGCTCAGGGCGATCCGCTCGAGCTCGAGCGCGATCTCCATGTCCTTCGACATCCCGGCGACCTTCAGCACATCGTCGCACAGACCCTTCACGATCTTCGCGCGCGGGTCGTAGCTCTTGTACACACGGTGGCCGAATCCCATCAGTTTCTCACCCTTGCCGCTCTTCACCTCGGCGATGAACGCCGGGATGTTGCTCACGCTGCCGATATGCTCGAGCATGCGCAGCACCGCTTCGTTCGCGCCGCCGTGCAGCGGACCGTACAGCGCCGCGATTCCCGCTGCGACCGCCGAATACGGATCGACGTGCGACGATCCAACCGCGCGCACCGCGTTGGTCGAGCAGTTTTGCTCGTGATCCGCGTGCAGAATGAAGAGGATGTTGATCGCGCGCGCGTAGACCGGATGCGCCTCGTACTTCGGCTCCGACATGCGCGCGATCATCGAGAGGAAATTCTCCGCGTACGGCAGCGAGTTGTCGGGGTAGACATACGGCATCCCCTTCACATGGCGGTACGCGAACGCGGCGAGCGTCGGCAGCTTCGCGATCAGCCTGACGAACGCGATGTCGCGCTCTTTCTCGTCGTGGATGTTTTTCGCCGTCGGGTAGAACGACGACAGCGCGGCGACGCCCGCGGTGAGCATCGACATCGGGTGCGCGTCGTAGCGGAACCCTTCCATGAACTGCTTGATGTTCTCGTGCACGTACGTGTGGTACGTCACGTCGAGCACCCACTTGTCATACTGGGCCTGCGTCGGCAGCTCGCCGTGTCGCAGCAGCCACGCGACTTCGAGAAAATCCGCCTTCGCCGCGAGCTGGTCGATCGGATATCCGCGATAGCGGAGAATTCCCTTGTCGCCGTCGATGAAAGTGATCGCGCTTCGGCATGACGCCGTGTTCATGAACGCGGGATCGTATCCCATGATGCCGAAGTCGTCGGCATTGACCTTGATCTGCTTGAGATCAGCGGTGCGGATGGTCTCGTCGGTGATCGGGACCGAGTAGGACTTGCCGGTGCGCGAGTCCTTGATCTCGAGATGGTCGCTGGTGGCGGGAACGTCTTTCGTACCAGGCATGAGTCGATACCGGATGGGGCTGAAGTTGTTTTTGCAGGACGAAAACGGCTTCGTATTCGCAGTCCTTAAAGGTAGCCGGAAGCCGATCTCAATGGCATCGGTGGGACACGCGATTCCGCCGGATAAACCATTTCGTGACTTGCCGGGTCTCACATACCTAGATAGCTATCTGTACCACCCGGAACCTATCCATGCCCAGGCCGAAAAACGACATCCTGCAGGGCACGCTTGCCCTCCTCATCCTCAAGAGCCTGGCCTCCCGCGGCAAGCTCCACGGGTACGCGATTACCAGTCATATCCAGGCGGCATCCGCCGATTTGCTGCGGGTGGAAGAAGGCTCGCTCTATCCCGCCCTGCATCGAATGGAGCAAGACGGGTGGCTCAAGGCTGAATGGGGCGTCACCGAGAAAAATCGTGAAGCCCGCTTTTATACCCTGACCGCAGCCGGCCGCAAACAGCTCGCGCACGAACAGATCAGCTGGAACCGTCTGATCGAGGGCGTCGCCCGCGTCCTCCAGCACGCATAAAAATCAATACGACTCCGAGGACGACCATGGCCTGGTATCGACGCCTTTTCAATTTTGCGCGCTCCGAGAAGCTGTCGCGCGACCTCGACCGCGAATTCGCGCATCATATCGCAGAACGGCGCGATGAACTCATCGCGTCCGGAATGAACGCGCGCGACGCAGAATCGGAAGCGCGCCGGAAATTCGGAAATCCGACAGCCCAGAAAGAGCGGACGCGCGAGATCGACATCCTCGCGTGGCTCGACAGCGCCTTTTCCGACATCCGCTACTCGGTGCGCGCGCTCAGGCGAAGTCCCGGCTTCACCATCGTCGCCGTGCTCTCGCTCGCGCTCGGCATCGGCGCGAACACCGCGATCTTCAGTCTCGTCAACGCGGTGCTGCTGCGCTCGCTTCCGGTGAGCCACCCGGAAGAGCTTGTTGCGATCACGATGGGCCCGGGCGATTTCGAAGTCACCAATCCAATTTGGGAGGCCGTTCGCGAGCAGCAGGACTCCACACATCTCTTCGCGGGTGCGTTCGCCACCACCACGCAGCGCTTCGATCTCACCACGGGCGGTGAAGTGCGCACCGCCGATGGCGAGTATGTGAGCGGATCATACTTTTCGGTCCTTGGCGTGCGCCCGCTGGCGGGGCGCCTGTTTACGCGTTCCGACGACGTGCGCGGCTGCCGCGCGATCGCGGTGCTCAGCGCGCCGTTCTTCGCTTCGGAGTTCGGCGCCGATCCTTCGACAATCGGGAAGTCGATCGAATTGAGCGGAAAGCAATTCGAGATAGTCGGGGTCACCGATCCCGCCTACACCGGAATGACCGTTGGCGCGGCATCGCAGGTGTTCGTGCCGCTCTGCGCGGATGCCGTGATTTCGGGAAGCGACGCCAACTTGACCCAGCGTCAGCGCTGGTGGATCACCATGACGGCGCGCCTCAAGCCCGGAGCGACGATCCAGGAGGCACAATCGCGACTCAAGGCGATGGCGCCCGGCGTGTTCGCCGCGACGCTCCCGGCGAACCAGCGCGCGGATGTAACGAGCGAGTTCCTCAAGAGCACGCTCAGCGCCGAGCCGCAGGCTGCAGGGCTGTCCGATCTTCGCGCCTCGTACCGTACGGCGCTCATAACACTGATGGTCGTGGTCGCTGTCGTGCTCCTCATCGCCTGCGGCAATGTCGCGAACCTTCTCCTCGCGCGAGCGCGCGCGCGCCAGCGTGAGGCGGCCGTCCGTCTCGCCGTCGGCGCGGGCCGCGGCCGGTTGATCCGTCAGCTGCTCACGGAGAGTCTCGTGCTCGCGTCGCTCGGCACGGCGCTCGGCGTGCTCTTCGCCCTCTGGGGATCGCGCGCGCTCGTCGCCATGCTCTCGACGCCGCGCAGCAAAGTCTACCTCGATCTCGGCCTCGACTGGCGCATGCTCATCTTCACGGCGTTCGTCGCCGTCGCAACCGGGCTGTTGTTCGGAATCGTGCCCGCGTGGCGGTCGGCCAATGTGGACCCGCAGCAGGCGATGCGCGGCGCCGGGCGTGGCGTGACCGACGAAGGAAGGCGTTTTTCACTCGTAAAGACTCTGGTCGTCGGTCAGGTCGCACTCTCACTCGTCCTGCTCATCGCCGCCGGTTTGCTGCTCGGTTCGTTCGAGCGTCAGACGTCGATCAACCTGGGCTTCGAGGGCGATCATGTTCTCACCGTGAACGTCGACGCGCGGCGCGCCGGCATCGCGCCCGATCAGCGCGCCGATTATTACCGAACCCTTCTCGACCGGCTGCGCACCGTTCCCGGCGTGACATCCGTGAGCAGCGTCGACATCATGCCGATCTCGGGCGCGCGCTGGAACGGCGACGCCATCGTCGACGGCTTCACGCCGAAGGACAGAGCCGACGGCATCGTCTGGTTCAATGCCGTGAGTCCCGTGTACTTCGCGACGCTCTCGATTCCGATGAGTTCGGGCCGCGACTTCGGCGCGAACGACACCCGCGATTCTCCAAAGGTCGCGATTATCAACGAGTCGATGCAGCGGCATTTCTTCGGAGGCAAGAGCGCGCTGGGACAATTCGTCCAGACGCGGGCCGGCCCGGACCTGGGCCCGAAGATTCAGGTTGTCGGCGTGGTGAAGGACTCGAAGTACGGCTACGTCACGGAGCCGCATTCAGAGACCATTTTTCTTCCCGCCTCGCAGCAGGACAACGTGCGCCCGAACACGGTCTACGCGCTCCGCACCGCGGGGCCGCCGAGCGCGGTGATTCCGCTCGTGCGAACGCAGATCGCGTCGATGAGTCCGCTGCTCGCGTATCGCTTCAATACGCTCGACAATCTCGTCGCCGTGTCGCTTCAGCGCCCGCGGCTGCTCGCACGGCTGTCGCTCTTCTTTGGCGCGCTCGCGCTCGCGCTGGCGATCATAGGACTGTACGGCACGATGAGCTATAGCGTGGAACGGCGCCGCAATGACATCGGCATTCGCATCGCGCTCGGCGCGGAGCGGCGCCGAGTGCTCTCGATGGTCCTCGGCGAAGCGGGGCGGATGGTCGCGACCGGCATCGTCGTTGGCGTCGCTATTGCGGTGGGCGCCACACGATGGGTTTCGGCGCTGCTGTATGGCGTGAAGCCGACGGACGTTCCAACGTTCGCGCTCGCCGGCGCGGCACTCGCGATCGTCGCGATCGGCGCAAGCGCGATTCCCGCGTGGCGCGCGGCGCGGCTCGATCCCATGGAGGCGCTGAGAGAAGAGTAAGAGAAACGAGGGCCTTTTGCCGCGGATGCACGCGGGTATGCGCCGGTCACTACAACCCGCGTGTATCCGCGACGACCTTCGGCGAGTTCATCGTCTTTCAAAAGGAATCGGGTCGCCTCGGTGACACCGAGACACTAATCTTCGGGATGACCGAAGAGACTCTTGATCCGGCTGACTGGAAGGCGTTCCGCGCACTCGCGCACCGGATGGTCGATGATTCTCTCGATCATCTCGAAACGCTCGCTGATCGGGTGCCGTGGCAGCCGATGCCCAGCGCCGTTCGATCGTCCCTGACTTCAGAGGCGCTTCCCCGCGCGCCGCAGTCCGCGGAGCGCGCGTACGACGATTTTCTTGCGAACGTGCTTCCCTACACCAATGGAAACCGGCACCCGCGCTTTTGGGGCTGGATTCAGGGGAACGGCACACCGCTCGGCATGATGGCCGACATGCTCGCGGCGGGGATGAACCCGCATTGCGCCGGACTCGATCAGGCGTCGAAGCTCGTTGAGTTGCAGGTGATATCATGGCTCGCGGAGCTCATGGGATTTCCGAAGGACGCGAGCGGAGTCCTCGTGAGCGGCGGAACGATGGCAAACGTGCTCGGCCTCGCCGTCGCGCGGCACGCGCGCGCCGGATTCAACGTGCGCGAATTCGGAATGCAGGGCACGAGCGAGCGCCTGACCGTCTATGCGTCATCCGAGGTGCACAGCTGGGCGCAGAAAGCCGTCGAACTTTTCGGAATGGGCCACGCATCGCTTCGACGTGTCCCGGTTGACGCGGATTTTCGCGTTCGCGTCGACGCGCTGCGCGATATGATCGCCGAGGATCGTCTTGCCGGATGCCGGCCGATTTGCGTGATCGGCACGACGGGCACGGTAAACAGCGGTGCAACCGATGACCTCGATGCGCTCGCCGATTTGTGCGCGCAGGAAAATATCTGGTTCCATGTCGACGGAGCCTTCGGCGCGCTCGCTCGCCTTGTCCCGTCGCTCGCGCCGGCGCTCAAAGGAATGGAGCGCGCAGATTCGCTCGCTTTCGATTTGCACAAGTGGATGTATCTGCCGTACGAAATCGCGTGCGTGCTCGTGCGCGATCGCGCGATTCACGAGGCGACTTTTTCGGTGACGCCGAGCTATCTCACCGATGAAGGGCGCGGCGTGATCGCAGGCGGACTCCCGTTTGCCGATCGCGGCATCGAGCTTACGCGCAGTTTCAAGGCGCTGAAGGTCTGGATGTCGCTGAAGGCCGAAGGCGTCGACAAGTTCGCGCGGGTGATTGCGCAGAATGTCGAGCAGGCGCGGCGGTTCGGCGAGCGCATCGTGAAAGTTCCGAATGTGGTGCTCAGCGCGCCCGTGTCGCTGAATATCGTCTGCTTTCGCGTGGCGCCGCCGTCGATGTCGGCGGAGCAGCAGGACGCCCTGAACAAGGAATTGCTGCTGCGCATCCAGGAGACGGGTCTCGCGATTCCGAGCGGATCGCGAATCGGCGGACGCTATGTGATTCGCGTCGCGTGCTCGAATCACCGAAGTGTCTGGGACGATTTCGAGCAGCTCGCGGTGGGCGTCCAGGCGCTCGCCGCGGAAATCGCCACCGGGCAGCGCACCTAGGCGCTGCAACCCTTTCGCACTTGCGCGTGTCCAAGCTATACCTAGACTTGTAAGGCATAGCGAGGTATCTCATGGCCGACACGCGCTCCACCCTGCTGCCCGGCACGCTCGATCTCCTGATCCTCAAG
>DASYSH010000116.1:0-7238 GCA_036003525.1 Gemmatimonadaceae bacterium
GTCTTCGGTGCCATCGCGGTAATTTAGTACGTCGCCACGCGCCGCGCCGCCGCGACGATATCCGCGGTCTGTGGCAGCACGAAGTCCTCGAGCGCCGGGGCGTTCGGAAGCGGCACATCGTGCGCGGTCACGCGAAGCACCGGCGCGTCGAGCCATTCCCAGCAGAGTTCGTTGATGCGCGCGGTGATTTCACCCGAGACGCCGCCGGTTCGCGTGTCCTCGTGCACGATCACGACCCGATTCGTTTTTCGGACGGTCGCGACGATCGCGTCGTCGTCGAGCGGCGCGAGCGTGCGAAGATCGACGACTTCCGCGGACACACCGGACGCCGCGAGCTCGTCGGCGGCTTCAAGTGCTTTCCAGACGGTCGCGCCATATGTGATGATCGAGACGTCGCTCCCGTCCCGCGCAGTGCGCGCCTTGCCGATCGGCACCAGATGGTCGCCCGCGGGCATCACGCCCTTGATGCGCCGGTACAAATACTTGTGCTCGAAAAAAAGCACGCAGTCATCATCGCGAATCGCGGACTTGAGCAGTCCTTTCGCATCTTCGGCCGTCGCCGGGCACACGATCTTCAGGCCGGGCGTATGCAGGAATGCCGCTTCGGGATTCTGCGAGTGGAACGGGCCGCCGCGCACGTAGCCGCCAGTCGGACCGCGCACGACCATCGGGCATGCGAGCCCCGTGCGATAGCGCGAGGTGGCGACATAGTTCGTGAGAATGTCGTACGCGCACGCGATGAAATCGATGAACTGCATTTCCGCGACCGGTCGCATGCCCATGTGCGACGCGCCCGCCGCGGCGCCGATGATCGCGATCTCCGAAATCGGCGTGTCGATGACGCGGTTTTCGCCGAACCGTGCTTGCAGCCCCTCGGTGACCTTGAACGCGCCGCCAAAAACGCCGACGTCTTCGCCGAGACAGAACACGTTTGCGTCGCGCTCCATTTCCTCGGTGAGCGCCTCGCGAATGGCGTCGAGATAGGTAATCTCAGGCATTGCGGTACCAATGCGACGCGACCTGTGATGGATTTGCAAACACGCCGGTGAGCGCATCCGGTCCGCGCGGCTGCGGCGACGCGAGCGCTTCGTCGGTCGCGGCGTCGACTTCCCCGTTCACGCGCGCGTCGATCGCATCGATCTCCGACTGCTCCACTTTCTCGCGATCGAGCAGCACGCGCGCATAGCGGTCGATTGGATCGTTCTCCGCGGCCCAGCGGTCGACTTCGCCCTCCGGCACATACGACTGATTGTCATGTTCGGCGTGACCGCGCCTGCGATACGTCACGAGCTCGATGAGCGTCACGCCGCCGCCGGCCCGCGCCCGATCGACCGCGCGACGCGTGGTCTCGTACACCGCGAGAACATCGTTGCCATCGGCGCGATCGCCGGCGACGCCGTACCCCGCGGCCTTGTCGACGAATTGTTTTGCGGCGGTCTGCTTGGCGACGGGAGTGGAGTATGCGTACCCATTGTTCTCCGCGACCACGACGAGCGGACACTTCTGCACGGCCGCGAAGTTAATTCCCTCGTGGAACGCGCCCGTGCTCGTGGCGCCATCGCCTAGGTAGACGAGCCCCACGCGACGTTCGCCGCGCACTTTGAACGAGAGCGTGACGCCGGCCATGACCGCGACCATATCGCCGAGCGGCGAGATGTGCCCGATGAATCCGTGCGAAAGATCGGCGAAGTGCAATCCGAGATCGCGCCCGCGCGTCGGCGAGTCTGCGGTCGCCATGTGCTGGCGGATCACGTCGACCGGAGTCGCGCCCTTGATGAGGAGCGATCCCAGATTGCGCGTCAGCGACGACAAAATGTCACCGGGCTGAAGGGCGAACGCCGATCCGACGGCGTCCGCTTCCTGTCCGAGCGAGCGGAACAGTCCTCCGACGAGTTTGTTTTGGCGGTGCAGATTCACGAGCCGCTCTTCGAGCGTCCGCGTGAGGCGCATCCAGTAGTAGAGCTGGAGCTTGTCGGCGCGCGAAAGTTTTGCGACGCCTTTTGCCGCCACGCTCAGTACGACGCGCTCAGCGCGTGTCCGGGCTCGGCCATTTTGTGCAATCGCGTAAAATAATTCTTCACGCCGCGATCGAGGCGGCTCTCACCCTGCGCCGTCGTCCGGGCTTCGACGAACGTGTAGTGACCGCCTTCCATCTTCACCGACAGTTCGAGCGTCACCGGTTCGCCCGGTTCACCGACCGAGCCCTCGTATTTGCGCGTGCGGGGCGCGGTCGCGGTTTGCTTCATGCCGATCGTGGGAAAAAACGAGTCGGCCTCGGCGAGCGCAGCATCGGGATTCACGGTCGTGCGATGAAAATGCTTCATGGCTTGGTCGTTCCGGGTTCGGAGGCGACGTCGACCGTCTGCCTCCAATCGTTGTCGGGTTTCTGCAGCGCTTTCGTGGAATCACGGCGGAACTGGACGTTCATTGCCCAGTCGCCGGCGGTGATGAACATCAGCGTCGCGTGATAGACGCCGACTTCGGGGCCGTACGAAAAACCGTCGTAGATCGAGTGGCCGTCCGCGTTCGTTGCGAAGATCCGTCCCTGGCCGTTCGCGATGGGCTCGTGCGTCTTATTGTCGCGTATGGTGATGGAATAGTGGATCTGCTCGAGCGCGCGCGGCGGGACGACGTCGCTCGCGATGCGGAACTCGAATTCAGGAGTCCACGCGCGCATGTCCGCAGCTCCCTTTCCAGGACCGCAACTCGCCAGACATCCTGCCGCAATTAAGAGCAGTGCCGGACGGCAGACGGCGGACGGCGGGCGGCGGACGGTCATTCGTCGTCTGCCGTCCGAAACCCGCCGTCTGCGATCCGCCGTCTGTCGTCCAAAAGTCATGCGTAATATTCCAATCCGAGATGAGTGATCTGCTCTTCGCCCATCAAATGTCTCAGCGTGTTCTTGAGTTTCGTCTGCTGAATGAAAAGATCATGCTCCGGATTGAGTCCCGCAGCGGCCATTGGCGATTTGTAATAGAAGCTTAACCATTCCTGAATCCCCTTCATTCCCGCTCTGTGCGCGAAGTCGGAGAAGAGCGCGAGGTCGAGGACGATCGGCGCGGCGAGAATCGAATCGCGGCAGAGAAAGTTGATCTTGATCTGCATCGGATAGTTCATCCACCCGACGATGTCGATGTTGTCCCACCCTTCCTTGTTGTCTCCGCGCGGCGGGTAATAGTTGATCCGCACGACGTGCGAAAAGTCCTTGTACAAGTCCGGGTACTTGTCGGGCTGCAGAATCGTGTGCAGCACGGAGAGCTTCGACTCCTCCTTGGTCTTGAACGACGCGGGATCATCGAGCACTTCGCCGTCGCGGTTGCCAAGAATATTCGTCGAATACCAGCCCTTGAGCCCGAGCATGCGCGCCTTGATTCCCGGCGCAATGACGGTTTTGAGCCAGGTCTGTCCGGTCTTGAAATCCTTTCCTGAAATCGGAACGCCCTTCTCGTTCGCGAGCTCGAGGAGCGCCGGAATGTCGACGCTGAGGTTCGGCGCGCCGTTGCAGAACGGGACGCCTTCCATCAATGCCGCCCACGCATAGAGCATCGACGGCGCGATCTGGTCGTCGTTCTCTTCCATCGCCTTTTCAAAGGCGGTGATTGTTGCGTGAGCGGGACCGGGCTTGAGGTAGATCTCCGTCGACGCGCACCATACCACGACGAGGCGATCGAGTTTGTGCTTCGCCTTGAAGTCGCGAATATCCTTGCGCAACGCCTCGCCGAGTTCGCGCTTGTTCTTGCCCCGCTTCACGTTCGCGCCGTTGATGCGCGTCACGTAATGGTTGTCGAACACGGCGGGCATCGGCTCGATCGCTTTCAGAAAGTCGGCGATGGGTGCGAGATCACGCTCGTCGAGCACGCCCGCTTTTTTCGCCGCGGTCAGCGCGTCATCGGGAATCGGATCCCATGCGCCGAACACGATATCGTCGAGCGACGCGAGCGGGATGAAATCCTTGATGAGCGGCGAACGGTTTTCCGTGCGCTTGCCGAGGCGGATCGTCGCCATCTGCGTCAGCGAACCGATCGGTTTGCTGTGTCCGCGCCGGATGCTCTCGACGCCGGCCATGAACGTCGTTGCAACGGCGCCAAGCCCCGGAGTGAGGATTCCTAGGCGGCCGGTCGCCGGACGAACTCCGTTTTTGTTTTGCTTCGACGTCATGGCTGCGGGGAGGGGGCATGCACTGCGGCGCGCGTGCCGTCGGGCCCGGCGCTCGATTGCGAACTCTTCGAATGCTCAGCCAGCGCTTCCGGTCGCGGCGGACGCGGCGTGGTTGCGTGGTACACGAACGAAATGCGCTGGACGGCGGTGATCCACGATGTCACCGCGAGCAGGCTGACGATGATCGCGAGCACGAGGCCGTTGAACGCAAGTCCGAAAAACGCCTGCGGCGCGGAGAGGAGCACGACGCGCTCCGGGCGCTGGAGCATCCCGACTTTCGCGTCGATGCCGAGCGCGTCAGCGCGGGCGCGTGTGTACGAAGTGACGAACGTCCCGATGATCGCGAGCAGGCAGAGAATGACCATCTGGACGCTGTGGCGCGGCGTATCGGTCGCGTAGAACACGGCGAGGCCGCCGAGGATCATCCCGTCTGAAATGCGGTCGAGCGAGGAGTCGTAAAAGGCGCCGAACTTCGTTTCGCGACCCGTGCGGCGGGCGACGGTTCCGTCGAGCACGTCGAACAACGCCGTAAGTCCGAGAATCCATCCGCCGATGCTGATGTGGCCGAACGCATAGGTCACTGCCGCTGCGATGGTGCAGAGCGTCCCGATGGTGGTGATGACGTTCGGATTGACGCGGCGGCGGACGAGATAGTCGGCCACGGGCTCGATCAGCCGGAGATATCCTTTTTTGATCGAGTCCCAGAGAGATTTCATACCGGGCCAAAGTTACCGGTGAGGCGTTAGCGCGGCAACGCCTTGGTCGCGATGGCGTTACCGGTACAGCAGATACCCTTTGATCGACTCCCGGAACGCTACCATCGCCGGAAGCTCGCGATCCAGCACGCTGTCGGGATCATCCCCGCGCAGCAGCGCTTCGCGAATCCGCGCAGCTCCAAATCTCTCGTCGAACACTCTGTCATTGATTTTTAGCGAATCGCGCGAGGTTTGCGCAATCGCCCAGAAGAGTGATGCGCCGATTCGTGACGCGTTCACACGGTCGCGATCCGTTACGACGACCCTGACGCCGGGAATGGTTTGCCCGCCGTACTTCCCGTCAGTGGGTTCCTTTGGCGAGAAGTGCTCGACCTCGAATTTGACTCCGGGAATCAGACGCTCCTGCAGCAGTTCGACGATCTCACGCGCCTTCAGCCACGGCGCACCGATATGCTGAAACGCATCTGCCGTTCCCCGACCAACCGACACATTCGTGCCTTCGAATGCGACGAGCCCCGGATAAATCAGCGCGCTCATGAGGGTCGGCAGATTCGGCGAGGGACGCACCCATTTGAGCCCGGTCTGATCGTACCACGTCGACCGGTACCAGCCCTCCATCGGCACCACGGTGAGATTCGCGCCGATTTTGAGCCGGTCGTTGAACAGCAGCGCCATCTCGCCCATCGTCATGCCGTGTCGCAGTGGAACCGGATACAGCGCGTACGCCTTCCCCGGTTTCCCGGGCGCCGGCTCCTCGGGATTCGCGAGCGCGGAATCGAGCAGCGGCCCTTCTTCGCGCGTGCCCGTGATGGGATTGGGACGATCGAGGACGAGAATCGGAATATGATTTCGCGCGGCGGCGCGGAGCGAATAGAGCATCACGCCGGTGAATGTCCACGTGCGTGTGCCGATGTCGGGAAGGTCGACGATGATCGTCTCCACACCGAGCAGCAGCGAATCGGGCGGCGCGATCGTGGCGGCGCCGAAGAGCGAGTGCACCGTGAGTCCACTCTTCGGATCGACCTCGTTCGCGATGCCGCTGTGATCCTCGGTGCCGCGGATTCCGTGCTCCGGCGCAAACAGCGCGACGAGCTGCACGCGCGCTTTGGCCGCGCGCGGGTCATCGCGAAGCAGGTCGATATCGGAGCGCCCTTTCTCGTCCTGTCCCGCCTGATTCGTGATGAGCGCGACGCGTCGATGCTGAATGAGTCCGATCCGCTTCTCTAGCAGAACCGTGATCCCGGGGCGCACTTTATTCAGAACGGGTTCCTGCATCCGCTGTGCACCAAGACGGCAGACCACAGACGAGAGACAGCAGACTTGAATCGCGGCAACGAGCAATAAACGATTATGCGCTTTCACAAATTTCTCCCGACACTGTTCGTGATGTCCGCGTCGCTGCCCAACGTAATGCGCGACAGCACGCTGCAAGGCTCGATTCGCTCCGTGCTCGATCGCGCCGTCGCCGACAGCGCCTTCCCTGGCGCGATGGCGATCGTCGGGACGCACGACCGCATCCTCGCGAAATATGGCGCAGGCCACCTAGACTGGGGGCCGGAGAAGTCGCCGGTGCCGACCGAGAGCACGATGTGGGACATGGCGTCCCTCACGAAAGTCATTGCGATGACCTCATCGATGATGCAGCTGGTGGAGCGGCACAAAATCGATCTCGATGCCCCGGTGCAGCGTTATCTCCCGGCATGGACCGGGCCGGGCAAAGAGAAAGTCACCGTTCGCCACCTGCTCACGCATTCGTCGGGCCTCCCGGCATGGCGGCCGCTTTACAAAGAGACGGCCGACGCCGATGCAGCAATGAAACTCGCGTACGCCACACCGCTCGATACGGTCCCGGGGATCCGAATGATCTATTCCGACATCGGCGGAATCCTCATGGGAGAAATCATTCGCGCCGTGAGCGGCGAACGTATTGACGAATACTTCTCGAAGCACATCGCTGTTCCGTTGAAGCTCCACGACACGATGTTCCTTCCACCTGCCTCGCTCCTTCCCCGCATCGCGCCGACCGAGATCGATCCGTGGCGCCAGCGCCATCTGCGCGGCGAAGTCCACGACGAAAACGCGGCGATGCTCGGCGGCGTGTCCGGCCATGCGGGCCTGTTCAGCAGCGCGCGCGACTTGGCGCGCATCGCGCAGCTGTATCTCAATCACGGCGCGCTCGACGGAGTGCGCATCTGGAAACCCGAGACGATCGTGCAGTTCGGCACGGTGCAGGATTCCATCTTTTCAAACCGGGCGCTCGGCTGGGAAACTCCAACCGGCTCGAATTCCGCAGGCCATCTTATGAAGCGCCCGGCGTTCGGTCACACGGGATTCACCGGCACGTCGATCTGGATCGATCCGGCG
>DASYSH010000117.1:0-2124 GCA_036003525.1 Gemmatimonadaceae bacterium
CATACCCTCGCGTATGCAACCCGCGGATTGCTCGAGGGCGGCCGCGTTCTCGAGGATCCGGAGTTGATCCGTCGCGCATCGATCGCGGCCGGCGCAGTCGCCGAGACCGTTTTGAAGAATGGATCGCTCTCGGGCCGGTTCGATCACAATTGGAGGCCGGTGGCGCCGTGGAGCTGTCTCACGGGCGAGGCGCAGATGGCCGGAATCTGGCTCCGCCTGTTCGAGATCACCGGAGATGCGCGCTGGCTCGAGCCTGCGCTTCCAGTGATCCGACATCTCAAGAGTACGCAAAACCGGACGAGCGGGGATCCTGGGTTGCGCGGCGGCATCAAGGGATCGGGTCCGTTCAACGGCGGATATGGCGCGTACGAGACGCTGAGCTGGGCGGCGAAGTTTTTCGTCGACCTCCTGCTGAGGCACAGGCGCATTGTATCGGGCGCGGATGAGATCATCAGCGACTCCGAGTTGCTGGCCTGATCTCCTTGTCACTCATGAATATTCTCCACGTCGTCGCTCCATCGCCGGTCGGCGGCCTCGAACGCGTCGTGCAGACGCTCGCGATCGCCCAGCGCGCAAACGGCGACGAGGTTCGCGTCGCAGCGGTGTTCGCGGAGAACTCGTCCGAGCATTCACTGCGGTTCATCGCGCCGCTTCAGGCCGCGAACGTCGCCGTCGATGTGATCGAAGTTCCTCCGCGCGGATACCGTCGCGAGGCGAAGGAAGTTGCGGAGCTCTGCCGGCGGCATCGCGTCGACGTCGTGCATACTCACGGGTATCGCTGCGACATCGTGAACGCGCGCACGGATCATGCCGCGCACGTCGCGACCGCACACGGATTCACCGGCGGCGGTGTCGTCAATCGCGTGTACGAATGGCTGCAGCGGCTCGTCTTTCGCCGCTTCGACGCCGTCATCGCCGTTGCGCGTCCGCTCGCGTACCGTCTGGCGCGAGCGGGCGTGCCGTCGAACCGGATCCACGTCGTCACCAACGCGTGGAGCGAAAGCGTCGAGCGCGCGGATCGCGCCGCGGCGCGGGCCGAACTCGGAGTGCCCGCCGACGCGTTCATGATCGGATGGGTTGGGCGGGTGAGCCACGAGAAGGGTTTGGACGTGTTGCTCGCCGCGCTCCCCCGCCTCGGAAAAATTCCCTGGCATTTGCATGTGTTTGGCGACGGCCGCGAGCGCGCATCGCTCGAACGCTGGACGCGCCGGCAGAATCTCGATGGCCGTATCGTGTGGCACGGCCTCGTGCCGGCGGCAGAGCGATGGTTCGCGGCGTTCGACGCGTTCGTTCTCAGTTCGCGCACCGAGGGCACGCCGATCGTGCTGTTCGAGGCGGCCGGCGCGGGCGTACCGATCGTCGCGACGAACGTCGGCGGCGTGCCCGACGTGACCTCCGAAAATGAAGTCTTGCTCGTGCCGAGCGACCGTCCCGACGAGCTCGCGGCCGCGCTGCGCGATGTGTACCGGAATCCGCGCGCGGCGGCGCGCCGCGCGCGCGCAGCCCAGTCGCGGGTGCGCCGCGAGTTCGGCATCGAGGGATGGTATGCGCGTCATCGGGAAGTCTATGAAGCGGCACTCGCGACCGCGGCCGGCCGCAGATGATCGTGCTCGCCGTTGCAATCGCGCTGTGCGGCTACGCCTATGCGGGTTATCCGGGTTTGCTCGTATTGCTCGGCGCGCGCGCGCGCCGTCGCGGTCCGATCACGGTCGTGCGGCGGCTGCCCCGCGTCAGCGTCGTGCTGCCGGTTTATAACGAAGCCGCGGTCGTCGCGGAGACGCTGGAGGCGATTCTCGCGCTCGACTATCCCTCGAGCCAGCTCCAGGTCCTCGTGATTTCCGACGCATCGACCGATGGAACCGACGCCATCGTCGGGACGTTCGCATCACGCGGGGTGCAGCTCGTGCGGCAGGACGAGCGTCGCGGAAAAACCGCCGCGGAAAATGCGGCATGGCACTATCTGGACGGCGAGATCATTCTCTGCACGGACGCCTCCGTGCGTCTCGAAAAAGGTGCGCTGCGCGCGCTCGTCGCGGAGTTTGAAGACCCAACCGTCGGCGTTGCCTCTGGCCGCGACGTCAGCGTTTCGCGCATGGAGAGCGGGGCCAATCCCGGCGAATCCGC